>NZ_JBLVOL010000025.1:23847-58407 GCF_053543755.1 Achromobacter semiaridum
GGCGCGAAGATTCAGCTGGGCAACAAGGTGCAGGAATTCCTGGAAGACCAGGTGGGCGGCAAGGCGGGTCTTGAAGAAGGCGAAATCGTTATCCGCTAGGTTGGCTCAGGGCGCCAGTTCCTTGAACCACACCCGCGGCGAGATGCCGCGGTCGGGGCCAAGGATGGAGAAGCCGCCGTCCACCGGGATGTCCACACCGGTCATCCAAGAGGCCGCGTCCGAGCACGCAAAGCACACGGCGGCGGCGATTTCGTCGCCCGACCCGACCCGGCCCAGCGGATGAAAATGCGCCCCCACGGCGTCCGCCGCCTGGCGCGATCCGCCCGACAGCTGTTCAACCGAGGGCGACCACGTCCACGCCGGCGACACCGCCAGCACCCGCACACCGGCCGGCGCCAATTCCACCGCGAAGTTCTTGGTGATTTGCAGCATCGCCGCCTTGGACGCCGGATACAGCGCACGCCCGGCCGCCCCGAACTTGCCGCCCGTGCTGCCCATGTTGACCACCACGCCGCCGCGCGGCAGATGCGGCGCGACCCGCTGCGTGAAAATGGCGGCGGACACCAGGTTGGTGTCCAGCGTGGCATGCCATTGCTCACGCGATGACGCCAGCCCGTGGTCGGCGTACTGGCAGGCGTTGTTCACCAATATGTCCAGCCGCCCGAAGCGGGCCAGCGCGGCGTCGATGCAGCGCTGAATCTGCGCATCCACGCCGATGTCGGTTTCGCAATACAGCGCGCGCCCGTCCAGTTCTTGCGCCAGCGCCTGGCCGGCCTGCGCGTTGCGCCCCACCAGCACCACGTTGGCGCCGGCCGCCGCCAGGCCGCGCGCAATGTCCGCGCCCAGCCCCTGCGTACTGCCGGTGATGATGGCGGTCTTGCCGGTCAAGCCGGGAAAGCCAGAAAAGTCCATGAAGAATCCTTGGTCAGTGCGGCGCGGCGGCCCAGCGCACAGCTTCCGCCACCGAGCCCGTTTGTGCAATCAGCCGCATGCTGGCCAGCGAGGCCTCGTGCACGGACAGGTCGGCGGAAGCGCAGGCGTCCTCTGCCACCATCACGTCAAAACCGATATCGGCGGCGTGGCGCACCGTGCCTTCCACCACCGAATGCGTTGCCACGCCCGCCACCACCAGCCGGCGCGCGCCGATCACGCGCAGCGTTTCCTCCAGCGGCGTGCCGTAAAAGGCGCTGATGCGGGTGTGCTTCACCACGAACTCGCGCGGGCTTGCCGCCACGGGTTGCAGCCCGTCGTAGAACTCGCTGCCCCACTGCCCCTCGGGCACCGCGCCGATGGACGCCACGTTGCGAAAGATGGCGCAGTTGGGCAGAAGGTCGGCGTAGTCCGGACGAAACGCAATGCGCACATGCACGATGGGCAGCGCCCGCGCCCGCGCGCCGTCCAGCAGCGCCGCCGCGCTATCAAGCAGGCGCTGGCGCGCGCCGTTGTCCGCGTCCAGCCCGACGCGGATCTTGCCGTCGGGATGCAACACGTCGTTCTGGTAGTGCAGCGCCAGCACCGCGGTATCCGCCGGCATCACACGAACACCTCGAACACATCGTGCACGTCGTCGCAGTTGACCAGGTCCACGCGCTTCATGCGGATGCGCCAGCTGTCGCCCTGGGCGGCCAGCTTGTGCGTATAGCGGCCCGCCAGCTGGCGCGGCTGACGCTTGCGCCATTCGGTCATCTGGAACGCGGAGTGCACCACCAGGTTGCCGCCCGCGTCCACGCCTTCCACCTGCACGCCGCCCACCAGCCGCACGCTGCGCGTGGGCGGCTGTTGCGACCAGTTGCGCGGATGCTCCAGCCGCCGGATGCGCACATCGCGCAGCATGCGGTCTTCCCAGAACAGCGAGATATGGTCGTACGGGCTTTGCTGGCCATGCACGCGCGGCATCCAGTACATGCCGTCCTGCGTCCACAGCGCCTGCCAGTCGTCATAGCGGCGCTCGTCCAGCAGCCGGGCCTCGCGATACAGGAATTGCGCGATGCGGTGATAGGCGTCGGCGGGCACCTCGGCGGGCGACAGGTCGGTGGTGCCGACATCAAAATCCAGGTCTAGCAGCATGCGCCTTCTCCCGTAGCGGGCGCGTTAGACGTCGCGCCGGCTTCCATATAAGTCTTCCATGCGCGGAACTGGTTGCGCATGGGCAGTTCGCTGGTGCCGTTAACGGACACCATGCCGTCCGCGTCGCTGCGGTCGCTGCCGTGATAGCGGTGCATGCTGACCCATTCCCCGCCGCGCGTGGCGTTGCCTTCCTGGCAGCGGTTGTAGAGTTCGATGTCGTCGGGCATGACGTTGGACGACGGCGAGTTGATGACGTTGGCGTACAGCATCGCGCGCTTGAAGACACCGTCGGGCGCGCCCTTGCAGCGGAACGTCTGGATTTCGATCAGCGTGCGGTCCACGGCTATGGGGCGGATCACGCGGAATTGCTGGAACACCGTGTGGGGCGAACCGCTGCCGTAAATCACGGTGTTGTGGCGGTTCATGCCCAGGATTTCACGCGCGCGGTCTTCACCATACGCGGCGCTCAGCGTGTCGAAGTGCGCGCGCGATACGGGGTCGCGTTCGGCGGCGCCGGGGTTGAAGATGCCTTCCATATAGCCGTGGCCGTTGTCGTAGGCGCGCAGCTCCAGCTTTTCCCAGAATTCGTAGGGCTCGCCGTTGCCGTCCATGATGTGCAGCTCAAGTGGCATTTCGCCCATTTCCTTGGCCTCGTCGCGCGCGGCGGCGTAGGACGATTCGTGCGTGACACGGGCGTGCATCGTGTCGTGCAGGTTTTCGTAGAACACCTTCCAGTTCGACCGCTGCATCACGCGGAAAATTCCGCCGGCCACTTCCACCTCGCCTACCGGCGAGCGATCGCACAGGTTGTCGATGGACGAGCGCACCCCGCCCAGGAAGTCGACCAGCGCCGGGCCTTCCTTGGCCTGGCTGGCGAACACGAAGCCGCGATAGCTTTCCACGCGCGCCAGGCGGCGCATCGAGAACGCCGGGTCGGTGGGGTCATACGACGTGCCTTCCAGGCCCTGCTTGAGCGGCACGCCCAGATGGCTGCCGTCCAGCTTAAATGTCCAGGCGTGGTACGGGCAGCGGAAGAACTTGCCTACGCAGCCCTCGCCGTCCGCCACCACCTTGGCGCCCTTGTGCGGGCAGCGGTTGTACAGCACGTGCACGCGGCCGTCGGACGCGCGCGCCATCAGCACGTCCTGATCGCCCACGCGGGTGGTGTGATAGTCGCCCGTCTTGGGCACCTGGCTTTCATGGCCCACGTAGATCCAGGCGCGGCCGTAGATGCGTTGCATCTCAAGGTCGAAGATGGCCGGATCGGTGTAGACGCCACGGTGCACGCTGTCGCCGCGCACCATCTCGGACAGTTGTTGGTCGGTGTAAGACATCAGGCGCTCCTACTTGTTCTCGCTGTCTTTCCAACGCGCCATCAGCGTGTTGGACGGCAGGGTTTCATCCAGCAGCTTGGCGGCGGTCTCGCGGCCCGCCACCGGCAAGCCGGTCGGGTCCAGCAGGCCCACCTGCACCAGCACGCTGGCCTGGTCCCAATAGATGTGCTCGTGGTAGAGCTTGTCGCCGCGGAACTTCACCACGGCAAGCAGCGGAATTTCCACGGTGCGGCCCGTCGGCGGCACGCCGGGCAGCATCCAGTCGATCTCGGTGGTGTGCGTGAAGCAGAACAGCAGTTCGTCCACGATCTGGGTGGCGCCCACGGTGCGCGACAGCGGGATCAGGCGCGTGTCGGGCGGGTTGCCGTTGACGAAATGGTGTTGGTAGAAACGCGACAGCTCTTTGTGGCCCACGCCGCCCGTCATGGTGGGGATGTGGTTCACGTAGGGCTCGGCCACCATCGTTGCCATCGTGGCCGCCACGTCGCGCGTGCCGAATTCGTATTCGCAATGCTTGTCCCACAAGTACGAATAATCGAACTCGGGGCCGATGGCGCGTTGCAGCGCGGCCATGCTGCGCTGGTGCGCCATCAACGCGGCGGGCTTGTCGTAGTGATCGCCACCCGTGCGCGCAAAGGCGTGGTCCATGCCGGGGTACACGTACAGCTCGACACCGGGCTTGCCGCCCAGCGCGTCCAGGATGCGCTGGCGCGCGGCGGGCGGACAGAAGCCGTCCTGCTCGGCAATGTGCAGCACCAGGCGGCCGCGCAGGTTGGCGGCTTCGTCCAGGCTGTCTTCGATGCCCACGCCGTAATAGCCCACCGCCACGTCCACATCGGTGCGGCAGGCGGCCAGATAGGCCAGCTTGCCGCCCAGGCAATAGCCCAGCACGCCGACGCCGCCCTGCTGCTCGGGCAAGTCGCGCAGCAAGCTGATGGTAGAGGCAATGTCCTTCAGGCCCTGCTCGACGTCAAAGCCCTGATAGAGCTCGAACGCGCGCGGCATGTCGGCCGGGCCGTCGGTCAGCTGAATGCCGGGTTGCTGGCGCCAGAACAGGTCGGGCACCAGCACCACGTAGCCCTCTTCGGCCAGCAGCTGCGCGGCGCGGCGCATGAAGTCGTTCACGCCGAAGATTTCCTGGCACAGCACCAGGCCCGGGCCATGGCCCGAGGCGGGCACGGCCAGATAGGCGCTGAAGGTCTTGCCGTCGTGCGAGGGAACGGTCACCTCGCGCGTCGTGATGGATGGGGTCATGCGGTTCTCCTGTGTTGCAAGATGCCTGGGTTGCAAAGTCCGTGCGCGACGGTCCATGCGCGCGGCCGCCTATTTCATCTGGCAGGCGGCGGCGAACGGGTCCTGGTACTGCGTCAGCACCGTGCCCGACAGCTTGTTGGCCAGCTTGCCGTCCGCGCCCGCCTCGACGACGCGCAGGTAGTAGTTCTGGATGGGGTATTGGTTGCGGTTGAACTTGAAGTCGCCTCGCACCGATTTGAAATCGGCGCGCCGCAGCGCCGGACGCAGCGCGTCGGCTTCCAGCTTGCCGCCCGTTTGCCGCACGGCGCTGTCCAGCAGCATGGCCGCGTCATAGCCCTGCGAGGCATACAGCGTGGGCGTGCGCTTGTAGGTCTTCTTGAAGTCTTCGACGAATTTCTGGTTGGCCGGGTTGTCCAGGTCGGCCGCCCACTGCGACGTGTTGCGCATGCCCGCAATCGGCGCGCCCACGGCGGCGATGGTGTCTTCGTCGCCCGAGAAACCGGGCGCCAATAGCGCGATGTCCTTGGACAGGCCCGCGCCGTTGAACTGCTTGATGAAGTTCACGCCCATGCCGCCGGGCAAGAAGAAAAACACCGCGTCGGGCTTGCTGGCGCGCAGCCGGGTAATTTCTACGCCGTAGTCCAATTGGCCCAGCTGCGTGTAGATCTCCTCGGACAGCCCGCCCTTGTACAGACGCTTGAAGCCATTGAGCGATTCGCGCCCGCCGGGATAGTCGGGCGCGATCAACGCCACGCGCTTGTAGCCCTGGTCCATGGCGTACTTGCCCATGGCGGCGGGGATGTCCTCGTTCTGCCAGGCCACCGCGAAGAAGTTGGGGTTGCAGCCGGCGCCCGCGTAGTTCTCGGGGCCCGTGTTGGTGCTGAGGTACACCGTGTTCGATTGCAGGATGGCGGGCATCACCGGCAGCAGCACGTTCGAGAACACGATGCCCGTCATGACGTCCACGCGGTCGCGCTTGAGCAGGCGTTCCACCGCCTGGCGGCCCGCGTCCGCCTTCTGCTGGTCATCGGCCACGATGACTTCGGCAGGCAGGCCGCCCAGCTTGCCGCCGGTATGTTGCAGCGCCAGATTGAAGCCGTCGCGGATCTCATTGCCCAGCGCCGACCCCGGCCCGGACAACGTCGTCAGCAACCCCACCTTGACCTTGTCCGCCGCCCCGGCGCTTGCCATGGCGGACATACAGACCAGTGCCGCCAGCGCGCGCCGGCTCCAAAGATGTTGAATCATGGGCCACCCCGTTTTCGCCGCCAGCCACGCTGGCGCAAAGCTGACAGATCCCGTCTGCCGTCGGTACACGCATGCCGCCGATCGAAGTCGCCAAGCTTACGCGCCGTGACGACGCCCTCCAAGACCCGCAAGAGAGCTTGGGCTAGCGTATGCCGCCCGGCCGCCCCGCTCTATCCGATTCCGCCCAGCCTTATCCGGGATTCACTTAATTCCAAACCCTGGACGATTAATTTATTCTGGCCCCAGATACGGGAGCGTTCCCGTTCCGGAGGCTTCCATGCACGGCTGGTCACGACTAGAACTTGCGCCGCTATTCAAGCGCCGCGTGTTCAGCTCCACGCAACAGGACGAGACACGCACGCGCGTGTCCGAAGCGCTGAAGGAACACCGGCTGACCTGGAAGGGTGGCCGCGTGGACGCCGAGCTGAACCGGGGCCGGTTTGGCGCGCTGACGGTCTGTACGTTGCGCTACGGCGCCGAAGTGCATATTGAACCCGACCGCTTGCAGGATTTCATGCTGGTGCAGGTGCCGCTGCGTGGCCGCGCGCGTATCCAATGCGGCGACGACTGCGTGGACGCCCATCCCGATTGCGCCGCCGTCATCGCGCCGAATCGCCCGCTGCGGCTGCACTGGGAAGCCGGCTGCGAACAGCTGCTGTTGAAGATTCCGCGCGGCAAGCTCGAAGCCATCGGCCGCCGCGCCTTTGGCGACGCCGCCACCCTGCCGCTGGACTTCAGCCCCGCCCTGCGCCTGGACAACCCGGTGGGCGCGGCCTGGCGCAGCATGGTCACCAGCATGATTCACCTGCTGCCCACGCTGGATGACGGCGCCCTGCGCCCGCCCGCGGCATGGCTGGAACACCTGGAAGACACGCTGGTGCTGCACCTGCTGTACAACCAGCCCAACAGCTGGCAATCGCAAGCAGGCCAATCGCCGCGCCTGCCGCGCCGCCTGACGCTGGCGGAATCGTATATGCGCGAGCACCTCTCGGCCCCGCTGACCTTGACCGACATCGCCCGCCACGCCGGCGCCAGCGCCACCGCGCTGACCCGCTTATTCCAGGAACATCGGGACACCACGCCCATGATCGCGCTGCGCGCGTTGCGGCTGGATACGGCCCGGCAAAAGCTCAAGACAGACGCCCACGCCAGCGTCACCGACGTGGCGCTGGGCGTGGGCTTTGGACATCTGGGCAGGTTCTCGGAGTATTACCGGGAACGGTTTGGCGAACTGCCGCGCGAGACGCGGCGTGGGCAAGGATAGAACGCGGCGCGGGGGCAAGGCCCCCGGCTATCAAGACGCCGCACCCGGCCCTGTTCAGGCGGCCGGCACCACCGCCGTCACTTCGATTTCAACCTTGGCCCGGTCTTCGACCAGGTCCGCCACTTCCACCGCCGTCATCGCCGGGAAGTGCCGGCCGATGTATTCGCGGTAATGCTTGCCGATGGCCGGATAGGCCGCCACATAGGCTTCCTTGTCCGTGACATACCACGTCATGCGTACGATGTGTTCGGGCTTGGCGCCGCCTTCGGCCAGGATGGCGACAATGTTCGACAGCGTCTGGCGGACCTGGTCCGCCAGGTCATCCGATTCGAACTGCTGCTGCCCATTCCACCCCACCTGCCCGCCCACGAACACGAGCTTGCTGCCCACCGTCATTTCGGTGAGCACACCATTCGAATAGCCCCGGGGCGCCATCCAATCCGGCGGTTGCAGAATCTTCATAACGTCTCATCCTATTTATAAAAAACAAACGACAGGGTGGTCTCGCGGCGTCAGGCCGCGGGAACCAGATAAGCCTGCATGCGTTCCCGCAGGTCCGCAGGCATGGGCATGGACTTCATCGTCCGTAAATCCACCGTCACGATCGTCAGCGTGGCCGACAGGCGCAACTGTCCGTCCGGCCCTTCAAAGCGCACCAGCGCCTTGAACGATGCGCCGCCGATCCGCTGAACTTCCAGCGTTTGGCGCAGGCGTTCATGCCAGCGGCTGGGCGCGCTGAAATCGCACGTCACCGAGGCCATGGGCGTGCCGATATGCCGGTCCACATGCAGGGCATGGAAAGGCAGGCCCATGCCCTTGTCGAACCATTCTTCGACAAAGTCATTGATCATTTCGAAATAGCGGGGGTAGAACACAATGCCCGCCGGGTCGCAATGACGAAAGCGGACTTCTACCTGGCTGGTGAATGCTGCGGCCATGATGAGTTCCTGAGTTTCTCTGATTTCCTGATTTCCCGACTTCGCGCTCAAGCCATCTTGCGCAGGGCAAAGCGTTGCAGCTTGCCGGTTTCGGTTCGCGGCAATGCGGCCACGAATTCAATGGCGCGCGGATATTTGTACGGGGCGATGCTGGCCTTTACAAACGCCTGCATGTCGGCCACCAGCGCATCGCCGGCCGTGTAGCCGGGCTTGAGCACGACGAACGCCTTGACCAGCTGGCCGCGCTCGTCATCCTGTGCGCCGACCACGCCGCATTCGGCCACGGCTTCGTGGCGCAGCAGCGCGTCTTCGACTTCGGGCCCGGCGATGTTGTAGCCGGCCGAGACGATCATGTCGTCGTTGCGCGCCTGATAGTACAGATAGCCCTCATCGTCTTGCATGAAGGTATCGCCCGGCAGGTTCCAGCCTTGCTGCACGAAGCGGCGCTGGCGCTCGTCGGCCAGGTAGCGGCAGCCGGTGGGGCCTTTGATGGCCAGGCGGCCGACCGTGCCGTTGGGCACCGGGTTCATGTCATCGTCCACGACCCGCGCCACATAGCCCGGCACCACCTTGCCGATGGCGCCGCGCTTGACGGCGTCGGGCGGGCTGGAGACGAACACGTGGATCATTTCTGTGCCACCGATCCCGTCGATCATTTCGATGCCGCTGGCCTGCTTCCACAGCTGGCGCGTAGCGTCCGGCAAGGCTTCGCCCGCCGACACGCTTTTCTTCAGCGACGACAAATCAAACTTGCCGACCAGCGCGGCCATCTGCCGATAGAAGGTAGGCGCGGTGAAAACAATGGTGGCGCGAAAGTCCTGGATCAGTTCCAGCAGGGTTTCCGGCGACAGCTTTTCCGCCAGCACGGTGCTGGCGCCCACGCGCAACGGAAAGCACAGCAGCCCGCCCAGGCCAAACGTGAAGGCCAGCGGCGGCGTGCCGCAGAAGATGTCGTCGGGGCCGGGCTTGATCACATGCTTGGGGAACAAGTCGCACATCGCCAGCACGTCGCGATGAAAATGCATGCAGCCCTTGGGCGACCCGGTCGTGCCGCTGGTAAAGGCGATCAGGCACACGTCGTCGGCGGCGGTATCGCAGGCGGTGAAATCGTCCGGCTTGGCGGCGGCCAGTGCGTCCAGCGCATCAGGCGCGGCATCATTGAAGAACATCACCTGCGTCAGCTGCGGGCAATGATGCTCGTGGTCCGGCTGCGCGCAGAACTGCGCTTCTTCCTTCAGGCGCGCATCGCACAACACCGCCTGGACCTGCGCCTTTTCGATGATCTGCTTGAGTTCCTTGGCGCGCAGCAGTGGCATCGTCGGCACCGTCACCAGCCCCGCCTTGATCGCGGCCAGCCAGGCCGCCGCCATCATCGGGTTATTCGGGCCGCGCAGCAGCAGACGGTTGCCGGGCGCAAGGCCCATGTCCTCGGTCAGCACGCGCGCAATGCGGTTGGTCAGCGCGGCCAATTCGCGATAGCTCATCGTGGCCTGCGTGTCGCCGTCGCGCCAGCGCAGTGCAACGCGATCGCCAAAGCCGCGGTCGGCCATGGCATCCACCAGTTCAACAGCGCAATTGAACCGCTTGGGGTAGGCCACGTCGGGGCCATCAAGCAGAAATTCAGGCCATTGATCGCCCGGGGGTAGATTGTCCCGGGCAAAGGTGTCGATGTGGGCGGATACTTCCATGAAATTCCCCTTGATGTGCGATGCGGTGCGGTGTGGTTTTTTCTTGCTGGAAGGCGAGGGCTCGATGGCCCCTTACGACTTCAACAATTCACGGGCAATGATCAACTTCTGCACTTCGGTGGCGCCTTCGTAAATACGCAGCGCTCTGATTTCCCTGTAAAGCTTCTCTACCGGCATCCCCGACACCACGCCCGCGCCGCCGAACATCTGCAAGGCGCGGTCGATCACGGTCTGCGCCGATTCCGTGGCCGTCATCTTGGCCATCGCGGCTTCGCGCGTGGTGCGCAGCTTTTGCACGTCGCGCATCCACGCGGCGCGATACGTCAGCAACGCCGAGGCGTCGATGGCGGTCGCCATGTCGCCCAACGCGGCTTGCGTCAGTTGCAGGTCGGCCAGCGTCTGGCCGAACATGCGGCGCGACTTGGCGCGCGCCAGGCCTTCGTCCAGCGCACGGCGCGCAAAGCCCAGCGCGGCCGCCGCCACCGAGGCGCGGAAAATGTCCAGCGTCATCATGGCCAGCTTGAAGCCCTGGCCCGCGTCGCCCAACCGATGCGAGGCCGGCACGCGGCAGTTGTCGAACGTGATCGTGGCCAGCGGGTGGGGCGCGATCAGTTCAATGCGTTCGCTGACGTCGAACCCCGGCGTGTCGGCATCCACCACGAAGGCGCTGATACCGCGCGCGCCCGGGGCCTCGCCGGTGCGGGCAAACACCACGTAGAAATCCGCGATGCCGCCGTTGGAGATCCACGTCTTGGCGCCGTTCAGTACGTAATGCTCGCCGTCCAGCGTGGCTTCGCAAGCCAGCGCGGCCACGTCGGAACCGGCATCGGGTTCCGACAGCGCGAAGGCGGCAATGGCTTCGCCCCGCGCCACGCGCGGCAGGTAGCGTTGGCGCAATTCGTCCGAGCCCATCAACGAGATGGCGCCGCTGCCCAGCCCTTGCATCGCAAAGGCAAAATCCGCCAGCCCTTCGTGGCGCGCAAACGTTTCGCGCAGGATGCACACGGCGCGCGAATCGACTTCGGGCAACGCGCCGCCCCAGGCGCCGCCCGGGCCGCCCGCCACCGCGTAACGCAACCAGCCGGCCTGGCCCATGGCCTTGACCAGCTTTTTGCACGCCGCGTCCGCGTCGTGATGGTCAACGTCGCCCAGCGACGCCTCGCACCAGGCGTCCACCTCGTGCGCCAGCTTGCGGTGCGCATCGTCAAAAAAGGGCCAGTCCAGCCAGCTTGCGTCACGCATCATCAGTTCCCCTCGAAGACCGGCTTTTGCTTGGCCACGAAGGCCTCGTAGGCACGATGGAAGTCGCGCGTCTGCATGCAGATGGCCTGGGCTTCGGCTTCGGCCTCGATGGCCTCGTCTACGCCCATGTTCCATTCCTGATGCAGCAATTTCTTGGTGACGCCGTGTGCGAACGTCGGGCCGGCGGCCAGTTGCGCCGCCAGCGTCTGCGCCGCTTCGGCCAGCTTGGCCGAATCATGCAGCGCGTTGAAGAAGCCCCAGCTTGCGCCCTCATCCGCCGTCATGGCGCGGCCGGTGTACAGCAATTCAGACGCGCGCCCCTGGCCGATCATGCGCGGCAGCAAGGTGCACGCGCCCATGTCCGCGCCCGCCAGACCCACGCGGGTGAACAGGAACGCCGTGCGCGCGGCAGGCGTGCCCAAGCGCATGTCGGCGGCCAGCGCCACCATGGCGCCCGCGCCCGCGCACACGCCGTCCACCGCTGCCACGATGGGCTGCGGGCAGGCCCGCATCGCCTTGACCAGGTCGCCCGTCATGCGGGTGAAGTCCAGCAGTTCGGGCATGCTCATCTTGGTCAGCGGCCCGATGATTTCATGCACATCGCCGCCCGAGCAGAAGTTGCCGCCCGCCCCCGTCACCACCACCACCTTCACGTCGGTGGCATACACCAGCGAACGGAACAGGTCGCGCAGTTCGGCGTAGGAATCGAACGTCAACGGGTTCTTGCGTTCGGGCCGGTTCAGCGTAACCGTGCCGATCTTGCCGTCGGCCGACACCTCCCACAGAAACGTCTGGGCCTGATAGCCGGCCAGCGGACGCTTATGGTGCTTCATGGTGTGCTCTTCGGACTGCTTGCTCATGGTGTCTCCGTTCGTTATCCAGGGGTTGATGGGGCGCCGGCCTAGCCGGTCATCACTTCGCCGCCGTCCACGGCGATCGCCTGCCCGTTGACCGAGGCCGAGGCCGGCAACGCCAGCCAGGCCACCGTTTCGGCCACTTCCTCGGGCTGCACCAGGCGGCCCTGCGGGTTGCGCTCGGCCAGTTTGGCGCGGGCGGCGTCCGGCGTCATGCCGGTCTTGTCCACAATATTGGCCACCGCGCCGCGCACGATGTCGGTCTCGGTATAGCCCGGGCACACCGCGTTCACGGTGACGCCCTTTTGCGCGGTTTCCAGCGCCAGTGAACGGGTCAGCCCGATCACGCCGTGCTTGGCGGCGCAGTAAGCACTGACATACCCGTAGCCGATCAGGCCCGCCGTGCTGGCCACGTTGATGACGCGGCCCCACTTTTCTTGCAGCATGCCCGGCAACGCGGCCTGGATGCAGTGGAACGTGCCGGTCAAGTTCACCGCAATCATCTGGTGCCACAGCGCCGCGTCGGTGCGGTCAAACCGCTGGCTGACCGCCTGGCCCGCGTTGTTCACCAACACCAGCACCGGCCCGAATTCCGCCTCGGCTTGTGCAAACGCGGCGCGTACCGATGCTTCGTCCGCGATGTCGGCGCTGACGGACTGCACCTGCCCCAACGCGGCCAGGCTATCCGTGGCCGCTTCCAGCGCCGCGCCATCACGGCCCAGCAGCGTCACGCGTGCGCCACGCGCCAGCAGCGCACGCGCGCTGGCCAGCCCGATGCCGCGCGCGCCACCCGTCACCAAGGCATGGCGCCCCGCCAGCGATTGCGCAAGACTCATCATTTGATATCCAGTTGCGCCATCGCCGCGGCGCGTTCAAAGTTGGTTTCCAGTTGGCGCTTGCCCGCGAAGTACTGGCTGGGCCAGGCCACATCGCGATAGCCCACGCGCGCCGCTTCGCGCAGCGTCCACGAGGCGTCGGCCAGATGAGGGCGCGCCAGCGCGCACAGGTCCGCACGGCCCGACGCGATGATGCCGTTGGCATGGTCCGCTTCGAAGATGGCGCCCACCGCAATGGTCGGAATGCCCGCCTCGTTGCGCACGCGGTCCGCGAACGGCGTCTGGAACATGCGGCCGTAAACCGGCTTTTCTTCCTTGCTGACCTGACCCGACGAGCAGTCGATCATGTCGGCGCCCGCCGCCTTGAAGTGACGCGCGATGTCCACCGCGTCGTCGGCGGTGATGCCGCCTTCGACCCAGTCGCTGGCCGAAATCCGCACCGACATCGGCTTGTCCCGCGGCCACGCCTCGCGCACCGCCTTGAAGACCTCCAGCGGGAAGCGCAAGCGGTTCTCCAGGCTGCCGCCGTACTCGTCCTCGCGATGGTTCGTCAGCGGCGAAATGAAGCTGGACAGCAGATAGCCGTGCGCGCAGTGCAGCTCCAGCCAATCGAACCCGGCCGCTTGCGCGCGGCGGGCCGCCGCCACAAAGTTGTCGCGCGCATCGTCCATGTCGGCACGCGTCATCGCGCGCGGCGTCTGCGACACCCCTTCGATGTACGGCAGCGCCGACGCCGACAACAGCGGCCAATTCCCTTCCGCCAACGGATGATCGATCTTCTGCCAGCCCAGTTGCGTCGAACCCTTGCGGCCCGCATGGCCCAGCTGCACACCGATCCGCGCATCGCTATTGCCATGCACGAAATCCACAATGCGCTTGAACGCCTGCGTCTGCTCGTCGTTCCACAGGCCCGGGCACCCCGGCGTGATGCGCCCATCCGGCGACACGCAAGTCATCTCGACCATGACCAGCCCCGCCCCACCCATGGCGCGCGCGCCCAGGTGCACCAGATGGAAATCACCCGGCACACCGTCCGTGCACGAATACATCGCCATCGGCGACACCAGAATGCGATTCTTCAAGCGCACGCCGCGCACCTGATAGGGCGTCAACATCGGAATGGCCGGACGCTGACCCGGCGCTACCTGCGCGCCGGCACGTTCCGCGATCCAACGCTCAAAGCCTTCCAGCCAGGCCGGATCGCGCAAACGCAGGTTTTCATGCGAGATGCGCTGCGAACGCGTCAGCAACGAATACGCAAATTGCTCCGGCTCCAATTCCGCGTAACGCTCAACGTTCTCGAACCATTCCGTCGAATTGCGCGCCGCGTTCTGAATCTTCAGCACTTCCACGCTACGCACTTCCTCGTAGTGCTTCAGACCCGCCTCGACACTGCCCTCGGCGCCGCTCAGGCAGCGCGCCAGTTCGATGGAATCCTCAAGCGCCAGCTTGGTGCCCGAGCCAATGGAAAAGTGCGCCGTGTGCGCCGCATCCCCCATCAACACTACCGGCACCCGACGCTGTCCGCGCGACGTCTCCAACGTATTCCAATGCACCCAGGTGTTGCAGATCACCCGCGGGAAACGGATCCAGATCGCCGAGCCACGCAGGTGCGACGCATTGCTGATCAGCGCATTGCCATCCAGCCAAGGCGCAAACAGCTTTTCGCAATACGCAATGCCCTCTTCCTGGCTCATCTGCTCAATGCCCGCCGCCTGCCACGTCTCTTCAGGCGTCTCGACAATAAACGTCGACATCCCATCTTCGTAGCGGTACGCATGCGCCTGGAACCAGCCGTGTTCCGTCTGCACGAACGCAAACGTGAACGCATCAAACACCTTCTTCGTACCCAGCCACACAAAGCGGCAACGGCGCTGATCGATGTCCGGGTGGAACGTATCCGCGTAACGCGTCCGGATCTGGCTGTTGATGCCGTCCGACGCAATCACCAGATCCGCGTCGTACTCGCGGGCGATGGCCTGATCGTCCTGAACAAAGTTCTCGAACACCAGCTTCACGCCCACATCCTCGCAGCGCGCCTGCAAGATATTCAACAGCTTCTTGCGCCCAATCCCAATAAAGCCATGCCCGCTGCTGCGGATGCTGCGGCCCTTGAAATGGATATCGATATCATCCCAATGGTTGAACGCGTCGCCAATGGTCTGAGCGGAAACGGGATCGGCTTCACGCAAGTTCTGCATGGTGGCATCCGAAAACACCACGCCCCATCCAAAGGTGTCATACGGACGATTGCGTTCGATGACCGTCACTTCGTTCGCGGGGTTCTGCAACTTCATGAGCAGACCGAAATACAGGCCGGCGGGACCGCCGCCGATGCAGACTATTTTCATTGCCGTATACGCTCCGAGGTACGCGACAGTCGCTCGTGTATCGGAGCGGGGCGCCGCGGATATTTAGGTCTGGATAGTTTAGGCTTGAAATATATACCTGAAGTGAGGGGTGCGCAAATGCGGGAAAGCTATTAGGAAAACCAGAAAAAAGGGACACGGCAACGAACGTCACCGCGAAAAAGACAAACCGCACGGACCACAAAATAGTGCCGTACCCGTCGCCGGAGCCAGCAAGGCAAATTGAAAGGAAGGAATAGAAGCAGGGGAAGAGAAGCAGGGGAGAGAAGCAGAGAACGATAGCCAGAGTCAGCGCGGCAACGCACGCAAGATCCGCCCCCCAAAGCGCGAGAGCGCCCCCCACCGACGCACAAAAGGGCGTAAGCCCCAAAAGGCCGCCCGCGCGGCCGGCCTGGGGCGAGCCCCGCAAGACCTTCCGCCCCACCCCACCCGTGGCTACACCCTTAAGAACCCCACCCGCCCCAGCGACCTATCACAATGCCCGATCGCCGGGCGTCAAAAGAACCCAACACCCGCCCCAAGCACTCAACACCCGCCCAACAACGCCAACCCAAAACCCAAAACAGCCACCTACCTCCCCCGCAACCACTCTTCCAACTCCCCCGCCGGCAACGGAGGCGAAAACAAAAACCCCTGCCCCGCCGCGCACCCCTGCTCGATCAAAAACCGTCGCTGCTCTTCATTCTCAACACCTTCGGCCACCACAGGCAGGCTCAAGCTTTCACCAATCCGTATCACCGCACTGGTCAACGCCCGCGCCGCATCATCGCTTTCCAGCCCCTGCACGAAGCTGCGATCCAGCTTCAGCTCATCGACAATCAGCCGCCGCAAGTGCCCCAAGCTGGAATACCCGGTTCCGAAGTCATCCATCGACAGCCGCACCCCCAGGCGATGCAACTCCGCAATCGTCCGCAACGTCCCGGCCGTGGCGTCCAGCACCACCCCTTCCGTGATCTCAAGCATCAGATCCGCCGGCGCCAGCCCAAACTCCGCCAACGTCGCCGCAATCATCCTGGGCAGATTCAGATTATGGAAATTCGTCGCCGACAAGTTCACCGACACCGACGGCACCCGCAACCCGTTGTTGCGCCAGATCGCCAACTGCGAACACGCCTCGCGCAACGCCCAGTCTCCCAGGTCGCCGATCAGCCCGCATTCCTCTGCCAGCGGCACAAACCGCGCCGGCGAAATATCGCCCAACGTCGGATGGCGCCAGCGCGCCAGCGCCTCAACTCCATACAGACTGCCGTTCTTCAAACCCACCTGCGGTTGATAGTGCAGCCGTAACGCTTTCGCTTCCAACGCATCCCGCAACGCCGCTTCCAGCGCCAGGCGCTCTTGCGCCTGCCGGTTCATTTCCGCGCTGAAGAAAGAGATGCGGTTTCGCCCCGCCGTCTTCGCCTGATACATCGCCATGTCCGCATGGCGCAGCAGCGTATCCATATCGCGGCCATTTTCCGGGAACACGCTGATCCCGATACTGACCGACGGATTCAACGTCACGCCGCCCACCGAAAACGGCTGCGCCAACGCCACCAGGATATGTTCCGCCGCCGCCGTCAGACGGCCATGCTCGAAGTCCGGCATCAACATCACGAACTCGTCGCCCGACAAGCGGCCCACGATGTCCGACGCCCGCGCCAGCCGGCGCAAGCGCTGCGCCACATCCCGCAGCAACGCATCGCCGATCGGATGCCCCAGCGTATCGTTCACCTGCTTGAACCGGTCCAGGTCCAGGAACAGCACCGCCACCCGCTTGCGTTCCGGCTCCGCCCGCGCAATCGCCTGTTCGGCCTGCGCCAGCAACAGATTCCGGTTCGGCAAGCCCGTCAACTCGTCATAGAACGCCAACTGGCGAATCCGCGCGCGCGCTTCCTCGCGCTCCAATGCCAGCGCGCACAGATACACGCACACATCCACCAGCCGATGATGAAAATCATCCGGCAGACGGCGTTCACGGAAATAAAAGCCGAACGTACCGATCACCCGGCCGTCGCTGGACTTGATGGGCGACGACCAGCACGCCTTGATGTCTTCCGGCAACGGCAGATGGCGGTAGTCGTCCCAAAGCGGGTCCGTCGCGATATCCGGCACGATCACCGGTCGGCCCAGGAACGCCGACGTGCCGCAGGCGCCCACATTCGGGCCGATCTTCACCCCGTCCAGCGCGCTGGAGTAAGCATCCGGCATGCTGGGCGAAGCCAGCGGCCGCAGATGCCCCGTATCGTCCACCCGCAACACCGTGGCCGCCACTTCGGGCGCCAGGCGCTCAACCTCGCGGCACACCATGTTCATGACCTCGACCACCGACGCCTCGTTCACCATGGCTTGCAGCACGCGGCGTTGCAGCACCTCGTGCACCTTGGTCGGCGTAATGTCGGTCAGCACATCCACGATGTTGACCAGCGTGCCACGGTCATCGAAAACCGAGTTGGCCATGACCGACACCCACAACGGCTTGCCGCAGCGGTCATAGACCAGCACGTCTTTATGGAAGCCTTCGCGGCAAGCGATGCGGCGGTCCAGTTCCTCGCGCGTGCCGCCGTCCGGGCGACCGCCCGCCAGCAGCTCGCCCAGCTCTTGATCCAGCGCGTCGCCGCGCGAAAATCCCAGCATGCGCTGAAAGCCGTCGTTCACGTAGACGATGCGGCCGTCGCAGCCGGACACCGCCACCGCGTTGCCCGTTTCGTTGATGCCCAACAGCAGCAGGCGCACTTCTTCCTGCCGTTCCGCATCCGCGATCGACTTGCGCGACACGACGGATACCCGGGTGACCTCGCCATGCTCGTCCCGCAAGGGCAGATACGTCGCTTCGATCCACAGGCTGGCGCCGTCCTTCATGCGGTAGCGGCACGTGCCCGAAAAATGTTCGCCCCGACGCAAGCGCGACCAGATGCGTTCGCCGCTGGCGATGCCCTTGCCTTCGTCCATGCTGTCGCACAGCATGTCGTGGCGCAGTGTCAGCGCCTCTTCGCGGGTATAGCCAACTGCCGTCAGAAAATTGGCGTTGACCGTCAACAGCGCGCCATCGACGTCAAAATCGAACAGCAACAGCGCCCGATCCATCGACGCCAGGTAGTTCTGGGTATGCCACGCGGCGCCCTGGGGGCCCGCGCTTGAAACGCTTGCCTGAGTGTCAAGCATAAGGGGCTCCATACCGGATAACAGCAGATCCGGTTTCATTCAGCGCTTTGGAAAACCAAGGGCGACGCGATCGCGTCCGTCCTGCTTGGCAAGGTACAGCGCCTGGTCCGCTCGGCTTAGCGTTTCGGAAAAGGTTTCTCCGGATTGGTAGTGCGCCATGCCGATGCTGACCGTCAGCCTCAATACGTCGTTCTCGCCCGCCGCGACCGCCAGCCCGCGCACCGCGCCGACCAGCCTGTCCATGACGCCTTGGGCGGCTTCGGGTTGCGTGTTGGGCAACATCACGAGGAATTCCTCGCCGCCCCACCGTCCGCATAGATCGCCTACGCGCAGGCTTTCGCGCAGCACGCCGGCCAGTTCCACCAACGCGCGGTCGCCGGTTTCGTGCCCATGGCGGTCGTTGACCGCCTTGAAATGGTCCACGTCCAGCATGGCGACAACGAAACTTTCGTTGCTGCGCGAAGCGCGGCCGACTTCCTGCTTGATCATGTCCATCAGCGCGCGCCGGTTCAACAGACCCGTCAACGGGTCGCGGCTGGAGGTTTCCTCAAGCGCCGCGTTCAGGTCGCGCATCATGTTCTGGTAGTGATCGGAGATGCGGGCAATGCGGGTCAATCGGCGCAGTTGCCGGTCGAACTGGTCGCACAGGCCCAGCTCGCGCTCGTGCGCCATCGATTGGTAGGCGTCCGACAACTGGGTCACGCGTTCAATGCGCGCCATCTGTTCGGCCGTGTGCCGCCACAGCGCTTCAAGCGCCTCGCGCAGCGGGTGGCCGGTATGGGCGGGGTCCGCCAGCAGTTCGGCGATGCGGCGATCCAGCTCGGCGGCGCCCGGTTTCATTCGCGGCCAACCACCGAAAACGGAAAGGTGCAGTCTTCCTTGAATTCCTCGGCCAGCTCGCCGACGCGCTCATTGCGCTTGTCGTAGAACCACGTCACGCTGACCGGCTGGCCCTTGCAATGGGCCGCTTCCAGCAAGTCGAAGATGTCCATGACGGATTTGATGCTGCTGGTGTTCAGGTACAGCAGTTCCAACTCCAGCTTCAGCGGGGCGGCCGCGCCCAGCAGGTACGCTTCGACCCATTCGATCACCGGGCCGAACAGTTCAAAGGAATTCTCGGGGTAGGAGTCGCCGCGCATCGCCAGCACGCCGGCGGCGACGTCGGCGGTGATGGCGGGCGTGGACTGCGTCCCGGGAATGTTCAGGTCTTTCATCAGATACTCCGAAAATGATTCTTGGATGCGCGCGGCGCCTTCAAATCACAACGCTAAGGCTGAAGAACGCAATGCCCTCGCCCGCCGTGGGCGTCAGGCTGGCTTCCAGCGGAGCGCCCGCGCGCCGCGCAATATCGATCAGCCCCAGGCCGGCACCCGAGGCCACGCCCTGGGCGCGCGGCTTGTGCAGCTGCGCCTTGTATTCGGCTTTCAATGCCGCCTTGTCCAGCGCGGCCAGTTCGCGGATGCGCGCGACCAGCGCATGGCCGTCCTCGGCCTTGACGCGGTTGCCGGCCGACACCACGTAGCGGCTTTCGTCGCGGCGGCCAATCACCACCGTGGCGCAGGCTTCGGCATCGCCATTGGCGGCGGCGTATTGGCGGATGTTCTGGATCATTTCGATATAGACCGAAAAGACGTCCATGGCTTCCGCCGGGCGTGCATGTTCCGCGTTCAGGTAATTTTTGAGCGCGTTGCCGATTTCTTCGATCAGGCTGCGGGAGATCGGCCCGTTAAAGCAAAGCAGGGTCCGGTTCTGGTTGAACCGTTCGCCCAGCGCGTAGAGATCGGAGGCATTCATAGGGGGTTACCGCCCTGATAACGTTTATTCGAAACGGAAAGACAGCAGGGTGATGTCGTCACGCTGGGGACGACCACCCTGGTACTGCGCCAGCGCCTGCGAAAACGCGGCGGCTTGCTCGGTTAACGGCTGCTGCGCGTGTCTCTTGAGCATTTCCGCGAAACGCGTGTTGCCGAAACCAAATCCGTGCTCGCCGCCCGCCTGGTCCAGGAAGCCGTCGGTGGCCAGGTAATACGTCCAGCCCGGTTGCAGCGGCACCTCGATGTTTTCATAAACGCCCACCCGCTTGTCGCCCAGCGCGCGCTTGCCGCCCGGGATTTCGAGCAGGCTCTCGCCGTCGCTGGCGTACAGGCTGATCTTCGCGCCGGCATAGCGCAGGCGTGCGAATTGGCGGTCAATATATACCAGCCCCGCGTCCGTATTCGTGGCCAGCGCGCGGGGCAATTGCGCATCCGCAAGCATGGCGCGGATGGCGCCGTCGGTGCGGGTCAGGACCCCGGCCGGATCGCCGGGGCCGACCTCGGTAATCGCCAGATCGATCGCGGCGCGCGCCAGCATCGTCATCAGCGCGCCCGGCACGCCGTGGCCCGCGCAGTCCATGATGCCCAGCAGGCAGTTGGCGCCATCGGAACGGAACACGTAGAAGTCGCCGCCGACCACATCGCGCGGCTTCCACAGCACGAAGTGGTGTGCGCCCAGCGATTGCGTCAGCTGGCGGTCGGGCAGGATGGCGCGCTGGATCAGGCTGGCGTAATCAATGGAATCGCCGATTTTCTTGTGCGCGGCCGCCATGGCGCGGTTGGCGTCTTCCAGCGCGGAGGTGCGTTCGCGCACCTTGCTTTCCAGTTCGGCCGTGTGCTGGCGGACCTTGTCGGCCATGACGCCGAACGCGCGGCTGAGGTCGCCGATTTCGTCCTGGCCGCCCGGGGGCAGGCGCACGTCGTAACTGCCGTCGGCGATGGCGCGCGCCGATTGCTGCAAGCGGCGCAAGGGCCGCAGCATCAAGCGTTCAATGGCGTAGCCGAAGCACAGCAGCATGGCGGCGAACAACACCACCAGACCGATGGCGGCCGGCCACAGCCAGTCGGTGTCCAGCACGCGCGCGGCGCCCAGGTCCACCAGGGTCAGCACGTGCCAGTGCAGTTCGGGCATATACGCCACCGACACCAGCTGGCGCGCGCCGTCCATGACGACCCACGCCGTCTGCACCGATTGCGGGTCCGCCTGCGCGGCGTGCATGGCCGCGCGCAATTCGTCCCGGCCCGGCCCTGCGTCCAGCAGGCTGAAGACCCGCCCCCGGTCCGCCGCGCCGCCGCCCGCGCCCGAGTTGTAGGCGATCAGCGTGGGGTCCATGTGCGCCTGGATGGCGCCGTCTTCGTCGACGATGATCGGCGTAACGCCGGGTTGCCCGCTGTTGACGAATTCCCGCAGGAAGCCGCCCACATCCAGGCCCGCGCCGGTCAGCCCCACCACCTTGTCGCCGTCGCGCACCTGCGCGTTGATCCAGACCTTGGTGGTCTTGAGCTTCAGGTCGGGGTTGACGTTGATGTTGTACTTGGCCGGGGACTTCAGCGTGGCGTAGAACCAACCGTCGTCCGCCGCCGAGGGGCTGAGCGTGTAGCGCGGCGCTTCGGACAGCGGCTGCTCATCGTTGAAGTAGTAGTTGCCGGAGGCGGCGCTGGCGATGAAGTAAGCGCGCCCCAGCAAGTCGCGCCGGTAGCCGTCGGCCTCACGAAAGAAAAGCTCGCGGGCTGCGGGATTGTTTTCGTTACGCAGCCAGCGGCGGGTGACCTCGCTGTCGGCCAGCCGCAAGGACAAGGCCAGCTCGCGCGACACCGGCGCCAGGATGCGCTGCCGGTTCAGCTGCGTGAAGTTATCGGCGAAGGCCCGTCCGAAGTGGTCCCGGACCCCGTCCAGCACCAACCAACCGATGACGGCGGCAGGCGCCAAGGCGACCACGCAGGCCAGCAACAGCGCCATCAATGATTTTTTGCGCAAACCCCATTTCGCCATGCGAAGTCTTCCTGACAGCTTGATAAGACATAACGTGCGTCACGTGCGTACCCACTCGGCAGGCACACGCGATGGGGACAGGCGCGACAAGTGTAGAGAACAGCGGGGGCAATTGAAACAGCTGCAAACGTCTGGAATCGAGCCAGACACCTTGTGTTTCAACGCAGAAATGAAAATGGCGGTTTATTGCGTTTTATTTCCTACTTTTTTCTTATTTTGTTCACGCTCACCCGCCAAGGTGCGGCTTTATTACTACACGCCCAGATAGCGTTCCCATAGGCCACGGTCGGCGTCCAGCGCGGGCGAGTCACCCGTCCACACAACTTTGCCGCGTTCCAGGATGACGTGCTGATCCGCCAGGCTGAGCAACCTTTCGACATATTTATCGATGACCAGGATGGTCTGCCCCGCTTCGCGCAAACGCGCCAGGCAGTGCCAGATTTCCTCGCGGATCTTGGGCGCCAGGCCTTCGGTGGCCTCGTCCAGGATCAGCAGGCGCGGATTGGTGACCAGCGCCCGGCCGATGGCCAGCATCTGCTGTTCGCCGCCCGACAGCTGGTTGCCCATGTTGCGGGCGCGTTCGCGCAGGCGCGGGAACAGGTCGAAGACGCGGTCGGGCGTCCAGGGGTCGGTAATGTCGGGATTGCGGGCCGCCACGAACGCCGTCAGGTGTTCGCGCACGCTCAGGTTCGGAAAGCACTGGCGACCTTCCGGCACGATGGCCACGCCGGCACGCGCGATGCGGTCCGTGCTCCAGCCGCTGATGTCCTGGCCCGCGAAGTGGATCTTGCCGCCACGCAATGGCAACTGGCCGAACAGGGTGCGCAGCAGCGTGGTCTTGCCCATGCCGTTGCGGCCCAGCAGCGTCACCACCTGCCCCGCGCCAATTTGCAGGTCCACGCCGAACAGCACCTGGCTGGCGCCGTAGCCGCTCTTGGCCGATTCAATGGTCAGCATCATGCGGTCTCCTCGTCGCCCAGGTAGGCTTGGCGCACTTCGGGATTGGCGCGGATGTCGTCAGGGGTGCCGGTGGCGATGACGCGGCCATACACCAGCACCGACAAACGGTCGGCCAGGCGGAACACCGCCTGCATGTCGTGTTCGACCAGCAGCATGGCGGCGCGGCCGCGCAGGCTTTCGATCAGTTCGGTCAGGCGGACGGTTTCGTCCGGCCCCATGCCGGCCATGGGCTCGTCCAGCAGCAGCACGCTGGGACGCGCGGCCAGCGCCAACGCAAATTCCACCTTGCGCTGCTCACCGTGCGGCAAGGTGCCGGCCGGGCGGTCCAGCAGGCTGGCGTCGATGGCGCATTCACGCGCCAGCTCGCGCGCCTGTTCGTACAGAGCGGCTTCGGCGGCGCGCGGCTTCCAGAAACGGAAGCTGCTGCCCGCGTGCGCCTGCACCGCCAGCACCAGGTTGTCCAGCACGTTGGACTGCTTGAAGATATTGGTGATCTGGTACGACCGCGACAAGCCGGCCGCCACGCGCTGGTGGGCGTTCAGGCCGGTCACGTCCCGCCCGCCGACGGTCAGCGTGCCGGAGTCGGCGGCCAAGGTGCCGGACAGCAGATGGATCAACGTGGATTTGCCCGCGCCGTTGGGGCCGATCAAGGCGTGGATTTCGCCCGGGTTCAGGGACAGCGACACGTTGTCGGTGGCCACCAGCGCACCAAAGCGGCGCACCAGGCCGGTGGCCTGCAAGGCGGGCGTATTCGCCGGGGCGGCTTGTGCAATGGATGACAGGCTCATGATCCCACCTTGCCGGATTGGGCGGCGGGGCGGCCGCCGAACATCGGGCCAAACAGGCCCACCAGGCCGCGCGGCGCGCCAAACACCACGCACAGCAGCAACACGCCCAGCGGCAGATGCCAGTATTCCGTCCACAAGCGCAGCACCTCTTCCAGCGTCAGCATCACCACCGCGCCGGCCACACCGCCCCAGCGCAGCCCGATACCGCCCACCAGCACCATGATCAGCAGGTTGGCCGACTGCGTCCAATGCATCAGGCTGGGGGAAATGAACAGATTGTGATTGGCCAGCAACGCCCCGGCCAGGCCAGCCGCCGCGCCGCTGAGCGTGAACGCCACCAGCTTGATGCGGTAGACGGGATAGCCCATGGATTCCATGCGCGATTCGTTCTCGCGGATGCCCTGCAAGGCCGTGCCGAAGCGCGACGACACCACGCGGCTGAACACCCACATCAACAGCGCAAACAGCACCAGCACCAGGTAATAGAAGCTGACGTCATTGGCCAGGTCGATGCCCGGCAAGGTGGAATAGCCGGGCAGGTTCAGCCCGTCTTCCCCGCCGTACTGGCGTAGCGAAATGAAGATGTAGAACAGCATCTGCGCGAACGCCAGCGTGATCATGATGAAGTAGACGCCGCGCGTGCGCAGCGAAATCGCCCCCGTGATCGCCGCCAGCACGGCCGCCAGCAGCATCGCCACCGGCCAGACGATAAACGCCGACGTGATGCCCGACATCGCCAGGATGCCCACGGCGTAGGCGCCCGCGCCGAAGAACGCCGCGTGGCCCAGCGCCACCATGCCGCCATAACCCAGGATCAGGTTCAGGCTGGTCGCGGCCAGTGCGTAGATCAGCACGCGGCGCACGAACGAAATGTAGAAATCCAGCCCCAACGCGGGCGCCACCAGCGGAAATGCCGCCAGCGCCAGCAGCAGGACCACGGTCCAGAGTGTGCTTTTCATCATCAACCCCGCGCCGGAAAGAGGCCCGAGGGCCGGAACACCAGCACGGCCGCCATCAATACGTAGATGGCGATGGCGGCCAGCGTCGGACCGACGCTGGAAGCGACAGCGGGCGAAAAGACCTGGCGCAGCAGCATGGGCAGGAAGGCCCGCCCCGCCGTGTCCACCATGCCCACCAGCAAGGCACCCACAAAGGCGCCACGAATGGACCCGATGCCGCCGATGACGATGCACACCAGCACCAGGATCAGGATTTCTTCACCCATGCCGACCTGCACCGACGTGATCGGCCCCAGCAACGCGCCGGCCACGGCGGCCAGCATGGCGCCCAGCACGAACACGCCCAGGAACAGCAAGGGCACGCGCACGCCCATCAGCGTGGCCATCTGGCGGTTGGACGCGCCGGCCCGCACCAGCACGCCGGCGCGGGTTCGCGTCACGAACCAGTACAGCCCCGCGGCGGCGGCCACGCCGAACACGATGATCATCAGCCGATAGGCCGGGTACAGCAAGTCGGGCAGCAGGCGCACCGGACCTGACAACACAGCCGGCATGTTCAGCATGACGGGCGCCGGGCCCCAGATCATCTTGACCAGGTCATTGGCGATAAGGATGACGGCGTAGGTGCCCAGCACCTGTGCCAGATGGTCGCGCAGCGCAAGGCGGCGGATAAGCGTCAGTTCCAGCACCACGCCGACCAGGCCGGTGGCGACGGCCGCCACCAGGACGGCGGCGGTGAATGAACCTGTGCGCTGCATGGTTTCGGCGGCGACATAGGCGCCGGCCATGTAGAGCGAGCCGTGAGCCAGATTCATGATGTCCATGATGCCGAAAACCAGGGTCAGCCCGGCCGCGATCAAAAACAACATCAACCCAAACTGCAGACCGTTCAGCAATTGCTCGACGATCAGCGTAAACGTCATGAACACTTCCCCCTGCCGCGCGCCTTGATGGCGGTGCGCGTGCGATTCAAACCTACATGGGACGGCGGCGCGCGCCGGCCGCATCCGGCAGGGCCGGAAACCACGGCTGACGCGCGCTTGGGCGTCTTACCTCAGAGCTTGCACTCGCCGACGTAGACGTCCTGGTACTTGTCGAACACCTTGCCGACCAGCTTGTTGGTGATGCGGCCGCTGCCGTCCTTGTCGACGACGCGCAGGTAATAGGCCTGGATCGGATAGTGGTTCTTGCCGTAGGTGAAGCTGCCGCGCACCGATGGGTAGTCGGCCTTTTCCAGGGCGGCGATGACGGCCGCGCGATCCGAGGCCTTGCCGCCCGCCTGCTTGACGGCGGCGTCCATGGCCATGATCACGTCGTACGCCTGGGCGGCGTAAACCGACGGATAGCGGCCGTTGTATTCCTTGCGGAAGGCGTCCACGAACACTTTGTTCTGCGGCACGTCCAGGTCATGCGCCCATTGCGCGGTGTTGTACATGCCCAGCATGGGTTCGCCCACGGCCTGGATCACGTCTTCGTCAGCCGAGAAGCCCGGGCCGATCAGCTTGACGCTTTGCGACAGCCCGGCCGACACGAACTGCTTGACGAAGTTGATGCCCATGCCGCCCGGCAGGAAGATGTAGACGGCGTCCGGCTTGGCGGCGCGAATCTGCGCGATCTCGGCGGCGTAGTCGATCTGGCCCAGCTTGGTGTAGACCTCGTCGCCCGGGGCGGTCTTGTAGCCGCGCTTGAAGCCCGTCAACGCGTCCTTGCCGGCCGGATAGTCCGGGGCCATGATGAACATTTTCTTGAAGCCACGGTCGGCGGCGACCTTGCCGGCGGCTTCGTGGAAGGCGTCGTTCTGGTACGACGTGCCGAACCAGTAGTTGTTGCACTGGGCGCCGGCGAACTGGCTGGGGCCCGGATTGTTGGACAGGTACGGCACTTTGGCGGCGAACAAGGCGGGTCCGACGGCCAGCGCCACGTTAGAGCCGATCGGGCCGGTGAAGAAATCGATTTTTTCGCGCTGGATATATCGCGTGACCAATTGGCGCGCCTGGTCGGGGTTGCCGCCCATGTCGGTCTGCACGAATTCGGCGGGCTGTCCGCCCAGCTTGCTGCCCAATTGCTTGATGGCCAGGTTGAAGCCGTCGCGCGCTTCGGCGCCCAGCGCCGAGAACGGGCCGGAGATATCGTTGGCGATGCCGACCTTGACGGCGTCGGCCATGGCCACGGCCGGAACCAGCGCGGCGGCGGCGATAAGGGAAGTGATCAAACGCATGGTGGTGTGCTCCGTGCGCGAGCCCGCGCAGAGGGTGTTCTTATTGAGGGTGCGATTCGAATGACTTCTGCGCGCGGCATAGGGAAAGCTGGCGCGGTTCATAGTTTAGGTTTAAAGTATTCTTCAAAACAAGACTAGGGTTTTTACCAGCGGGGTTTCTACCGCGGGTTTACCAGCCCCCCATCAACGATGACCACTTCGACGACACGCTGGGTACGGCGCACGCGCGACAGTACCCGACATCTTGCCGAACCTCAAGAAAACGCCGATGACTGACGCCCCTGATCTCGAATCCCGCGCCGCGCCCGACGACCACCATGCGTTGCGCCTCTGGTTGCGCATGCTGACCTGCGCCAATCTCATCGAAAGCGAGATCCGCAGCCGCCTGCGTAACGAGTTCGACACCACCCTGCCCCGCTTTGACCTGATGGCGCAATTGCAACGCGCGCCCAAGGGCATGAAGATGGGCGAGCTCTCGCGGCACATGATGGTCACCAACGGCAATATCACCGGCATTACCGACCAGCTTGAAAAAGAAGGGCTGGTGGTGCGCACCAAGGTCGAGTCCGACCGCCGCAGCTCGCTCATCAAGCTCACGCCCCAGGGCAAGAAGAGCTTTGCCCGGATGGCGCGCGCCCATGAAACCTGGGTCAAGTCCATGTTTGGCGACCTGCCCGAATCCACCCGCAACGCGCTGTTCCAGGCGCTGGGTGAACTGAAGCTGCAAGTGGTGGCCACCCGCTCGGAATCCGCCAAGCCATAAGCCCACGCCTTGCCTGCCGCCGGCGCTGAAAACCGCCCTCGGTTTGGCGCATAATTGCCGCCATGATTCCGGTTTCCCTTCCTGGCGGTAATTTCTACGTGCTGATGGCGGCGTCGCTGGCCTGCCTGGCGACCTTGCTGACCTGGCTGGCCGTGCTGGCGACCACGCCCAGCGCGCGCCTGTGGCTGGGCGACCACCGCCGCTTCGGCACGACCTTGATGACCATACTTGCGCTGGTCGGCGCCATCTTTCCTTATCAGCAGTTCAGCCTGTGGTTTGCCGCGCACCGCGACGCCGAGGCCGACGCCGGCCGCAAGACAACGCTGGCCCACGCCACGCGCTTGTCCGGCGTGGACATGCCCGCCGGCACCGTGCTCAGCCTGACCCGGCCGGGCGAACTGGCCTCGTTCGACCGCGCCGTCTTCCCCGACGCGCAACCCGCCGCCATCCTGGGGGTGTCCGCCACCCGCCTGTTCCGCTACGCCGCCACGCCCAAGCAACCCGAGACCCTGTCCGTGGAAATTGCGCGCGACCAGGCGCAGGAAGGCTGGCTGTGCGCGCACGGACATCGGCTGGAATTCGTGTTGCAAGGCGGCCAGCCGCGCTTTGCCAGCTGCCATCTGGCGGTGGGCAATACGCTGGACCAGCAGCCGGTGCCCCCGGGCGCCTGGCTGAAAGTGGACGAGGCCGCGCGCGGCACGGCGCCCGACGCGGGTGCAAGCACGCCGCGCTGGTTGCTGCGTACCGAGGGCAGCGACGCGGTGGCGTTGCGCCAGCTGCCCTTGCTGAAGGTAGACATGCGGCTGGACAGCCAGCGCCGCCTGCTGGATTTTGAAGGCCTGCTGGCCCGCGAGACCACGCTGGGCGCCATGACCTACCCGCCCGGCACCCGCGTGCTGGCCGCCAACCCGCGCCTGCCCGGTGCGCAAGCAGGCGACCTGTTGTTTTCGCCGTCGCGCGGGCGCTCGGCGCGCCGCAACGGGGGTGAAGATGTCGACGCCGGCAACTCGGTGCTGCAAGCGCCGGACGGCACGGTGCGCAGCGTGCTGACCAACCGCCAGGCCGGCGTGCTGGACGTGGCGGCCATGCGGATGGCCCCCTGACCGCCCGTGCCTCGTGACCGCCCGTGCCCCCTGACCGCCGCCTGACAAACCCCTGCCGCAAACCGGTGGGATAATACGAAGCTTTCCCCCGCGCGCCGCCTGACCGGCGGCGATTTTGTCCTGCCTACTCAAGAGACGAAGTCATGGCCGTTAATTTGCAGATCCCCTCCGAGTCCGAAATTTTTCCTGTAGCCGGTGTTGAAATCGGCGTCACCGAGGCCGGCATCCGCAAAGCCAACCGACGTGACCTGACCGTGTTCCGCCTGGCCGAAGGCACCAGCGTGGCGGGCGTGTTCACGCGCAACCGCTTCTGCGCCGCCCCGGTGCAGGTCTGCCAAGCCCACCTGGCCGCCGGCGGCCCCATCAGCGCGCTCGTCATCAACACCGGCAACGCCAACGCCGGCACGGGCGAGGAAGGCTTGAAGAAAGCGCAGGACACCTGCGAAGCGCTGGGCAAGCTGCTGGGCGTGCCCGCCTCTGAAGTCCTGCCGTTCTCCACCGGCGTCATTCTGGAGCCGCTGCCGCTGGACCGCCTGGTCGCCGGCCTGCCGGGCGCCATCGCCAACCTGGGCGCCGACCACTGGTCCAGCGCCGCGCACGGCATCATGACGACCGACACGCTGCCCAAGATCTCGTCGGCCCAGGTGCGGATCGACGGCAAGACCGTCACCTTCACCGGCATCAGCAAGGGCGCCGGCATGATCCGCCCCAACATGGCGACCATGCTCAGCTTCCTGGCCACCGATGCCGGCATCGCCCAGCCGCTGCTGCGCAAGCTGGCCGGTGAAATCGCCGACGCGTCGTTCAACCGCATCACGGTTGACGGCGACACGTCCACCAACGATTCCTTCATCATCGCCGCCACCGGCAAGTCGGGCGTGAACGTCAACAGCGAATCGGACGCCGCCTACGCCGCCGTGCGCGACGCGCTGACCGCCGCCGCGCTGGAACTGGCCACCAAGATCGTGCGCGACGCCGAAGGCGCCACCAAATTCATGACCATCCGCGTCGAAGAAGCCGGCACCACCGAAGAAGCGCTGAAGGTGGCCTACGCCGTGGCGCATTCGCCGCTGGTCAAGACCGCGTTCTTCGCGTCGGACCCCAACCTGGGCCGCATCCTGGCGGCCGTGGGCTATGCCGGTATCGACGACCTGGACGTGTCCAACATCCGCCTGTGGCTGGACGATGTGCTGGTGGCCAAGAACGGCGGCCGCAACCCCGACTACCAGGAAGCCGATGGCCAGCGCGTGATGAAGCAGGCCGAAATCCTGGTGCGCATCGCGCTGGGCCGCGGCCAGGTGTCTGACACCGTCTACACCTGCGACTTCTCGCACGAATACGTGTCCATCAACGCCGACTACCGTTCGTGATCGGCCATGAGCGCTAGCGAGTTCACCACCCTGATCCAGCGCGCCGAGCGCGTGCTGGCGCAGCTTGAGGCCTTTCTGCCGCCGGCCACCCCCGAGATCGACTGGAGCGCGCACGCGTTCCGTTGGCGCAAGCGCGGCTCGCGCGGTTGGCTGGACGCCGTGCGCCACGTGGCGCGCATCGACATGCAGGACCTTCAGCACATCGAGCGCCAGAAGGCCACCATCGACCGCAACACGCAGCAGTTCCTGGCCAACAAGCCGGCCAACAACGTGCTGATGACCGGCGCGCGCGGCACCGGCAAGAGCTCGCTGGTCAAGGCGATGCTGGCGGCCTATGGCGACCAGGGCCTGCGCCTGATCGAAGTGGACAAGTCCGACCTGGGCGACCTGGCCGACATCGTCGAACTGGTCGCGTCGCGCCCCGAACGCTTCATCGTGTTCTGCGACGACCTGTCGTTTGAAGAAGGCGAGCCCGGCTACAAGGCGTTGAAGTCGGTGCTGGACGGCTCGGTGTCGGCTTCGGGCGACAACGTGCTGATCTACGCCACGTCCAACCGGCGTCACCTCATGCCGGAATACATGAGCGAGAACCTTCAGGCCAAGCATCAGCCCGATGGTGAAATCCACCCCGGCGAAACCGTCGAGGAAAAGATCTCACTGTCGGAACGCTTCGGCCTGTGGCTGTCGTTCTATCCGTTCAAGCAGGACGACTACCTGGACATCGTCTACCACTGGCTGCGCGAGCTGGGCTGCCCGGAGGCGCACATCGAGCCCTCGCGCACCGAGGCGCTGCAATGGACGATCGAACGTGGGTCGCGCTCGGGGCGCGTGGCCTATCAGTTCGCGCGCGATTGGGCGGCCCGCCATGTCTGAAAAGATCGTTGACGTTGCGGCGGGCCTGATCCTGCGTCCCGACGGCATGCTGCTTTTGGGCCAGCGGCCCGAGGGCAAGCCCTGGTCGGGCTGGTGGGAGCTGCCGGGCGGCAAGCTGGAGCCCGGCGAAACCGTGCTGCAAGCGCTGGCCCGCGAATTGCAGGAAGAACTGGGCATCCGCGTGACGCAGTCGCGCCCGTGGGTCACGTATGTGCACGTCTATCCGCACACCACGGTGCGCTTGGCGTTCTGCCACGTCACCGCCTGGGAAGGCGAACCGCGGGGGCTGGAAAACCAGCGCCTGGAATGGGTGGACCCGGCCAACGCGGCATCGGTCGGCGACTTGCTGCCCGCCACGCTGCCGCCGCTGCGCTGGCTGCAACTGCCCACCACCTACGGCATCAGCTCCATCGAATCGCGCGCGGGCGTGCCGGCCTTCCTGGGCCGGTTGGAAGCCGCTTTGGCGCGCGGCGTAAAGCTGGTGCAGTTCCGTGAACCGCAGTGGCCCGACGGCCCCGGCGCGGCCTCGCTGCATGAAGTGCTGCATCAGGTAAAGAAGCGTTGCCGCGCGGCCGGCGCGCGGCTGCTGGTCAACAGCGCGCACCCGGCGGCGTGGTGGAAAGAGGCGGACGGCGTGCACCTGCGCACGGCAGATGCCGCGCGCCTGCATGCGCGCCCGGAGTTGCCGGCGGGTGCGCTCGTCGGCGTGTCGGCGCACGACAACGCACAGGTGGTGCACGCGCGCGAACTTGGCGCGGACTTCGCAGTGCTGGGGCCCGTGCTGGATACGCCCAGCCACCCCGGCGCGGCCACGCTGGGTTGGGAAGGCTTTGTACAAGGCAACCGGGATGCGGGCATCCCGGTGTTTGCGTTGGGCGGCCAGTCGACCAGCACCGTGTCCCAAGCATTGCGGCATGGCGCGCACGGTATCGCCGGCATTCGCGGCGTGATCTGACGCGGCTGGCCGGCGGAAACGGACCCGGTACCTAACGCGCCGCTTTTCTTCGGCTAGTGGCATCCAGACGCCGCGTTCCGTGCTTGCCACGGCGCGGCGTTTTTCATTGCATGGCGCCTCGATCGCAGCGGCGTCGCGCTACCCAGGCCCTTGCAGCGCCGCTGCGTGGCCCCCTAGGGAAACTCCCCCCTTGCTGCGCCCAGGCCGAAAGCAATATCTTGATCACCACGATGTGACCACGTAGTCACATCTAGCCTGGAACTCCTCTTCACCGTCGTCGCTGCACCCTCTCTTTGTCGTCGTCCCCACAACAAGGAAGTCCAGCATGCCCCAGCGTTTTCCCCTTGATGGCAGCGCCGACCCGGCCCGCCGCGACTTCCTCTTGCGCGGCGCCGCCGGTCTGGCCGGCGCGGCCGGGCTTGCCGCCACCGGCTGGCCCCTGCCCGGCCTGGCGCAACCCGTATCGCCATTGACCTTTGCCTTCTGGCCGTGGGGCAGCGAAATCGTGCAGCAGGGCGCTGCGCGCTTCACCCAGGAAAGCGGAGTGCCGGTGAACCTGTCGCCCATCCCCGGCGACTACGCCGCCGTGCTGGAAACGCAGCTGGCAGCCAAGGCCCCGCTGGACATGTTCTATGCGCAGCGCGGCCAGGCGTCGCGCTGGTACGCGGCGGGATGGATACGCGCCATCGACGACATGCCCGGCCTGGCCGACATCCAGAAGCAGATGTTTCCCGGCATCGTCGATGATGCCCGTGCCACCGACGGCCGCTACCTGGGCCTGACGTATTACAACGGCGGGCCCTTCGCGTTGTTCCGCAACGAGAAGATGCTGGGCGAAGCCGGTTTCCAAGGCACCGCCAACGCCGCCGACTACCCGCGGGATTGGGCCACCGTCGAAAAGCAGGCGCGCGACATCAAGAAAAAAGGCCTGTGCGAACACCCGCTCCTGATGCCCTGGTACAACGCGTGGACCGGCCTGCCGTGGGCGCTGATCGCGCAGTGCTTTGCCGAAGGCGAGCGCTTCGTGGACGGCGAATTACGCGCCACCTTTGGCCCCGACACGCCGATCGTGAAAGTGCTGACGGACTGGAAACGCTGGTGGGACGACGAGCTGGTGCAGCGCGCCGTGCTGACGTGGTCGGGCACCGAAACATCCAGCTCGTGGATGAAGGGCCAGCACGCGTTTCACCTGAACATCGACTACTACAGCTTTAACTACAACGATCCGGCCAAGAGCCAGATTGCCGCGTATTCCAGCTACAACCCGGTCGTGCCGGGCGCCACGCACGACACCGTGCTGGTGGGCCACGCGCTGCCGTGCATGTCCACCCGCAAGCGCAGCGACGCCGAGCAGGCCGCGCTGTGGGAACTGGTGAAGTACTTCGGCTACCGCGACAAGGCGGGCCAGCTCACCACGCACAAGAACTGGATCGCCAAGGCCAATCTGGAAGTGCCGTTTCCCGAGCTGTATCGCGATCCGGAAAGCCGCGCCGCGATTATGAAATGGATGTACCCCCCGCAGGCCGAGCAGGTCTACCAGTGGCTATTCCAAGGCCGCGAAAAGGCCGTTGCCGCGCACATCCTGAAGGCGCCCTGGTATCAGGAATGGGATACCGGCATGCATGAGATGATCGCGCAGGACCTGCTGATCAAAGGGTCGAAGACGCCCGCCCAGGTGGCGACCGAGCTGCGCGCCCGCTGGGATGCGCTTTACAAGAAGTACGCCAAGATCCTGAAGCGGAGCTGATATGGCCAGCGTAACCCTGCAAGGCATTCAAAAGGCGTACACGCATTTCCAGGCCGTGCGCTCGCTGGACCTGGACATTCGCGACGGCGAATTCGTGGTGCTGCTGGGGCCGTCCGGCTGCGGCAAGACCACCACGCTGAACATGATCGCGGGGCTGGACACGCCCACCGGCGGCGAAATCCGCATCGCGGATCGACGCGTGGATCAGGTGCCGCCGCACCGCCGCAACGTGGCCATGGTGTTCCAGAGCATTGCGCTGTATCCGCACATGACCGTGCGCGAGAACATCGGCTTTCCGCTGCGCATGCAGAAGATGCCGTCGGCCGAGGTGCGCGCGCGCGTGGACCAGGCCGCCAGCCTGCTGCGCGTGCAGTCCATGCTGGACCGCAAGCCCTATCAGCTGTCGGGCGGGCAGCGCCAGCGCGTGGCGATCGGCCGCGCGGTAGTGCGCAACCCCGACCTGTTCCTGTTCGACGAACCGCTGTCCAGCCTGGACGCCAAGCTGCGCACCGACATGCGCGTCGAGCTCAAGCGCCTGCACCGCACGCTGCAAGCCACGTTCATCTACGTCACGCACGATCAGGTCGAAGCCATGACGCTGGCCGACCGCATCGCCGTCATGTCGGGCGGCAACCTGCTGCAATTCGCCGACCCCGACACCATCTACCGCCGCCCGGCCAACATGGAAGTGGCGGACTTCATCGGTAACCCCGGCATGAACTTTCTTGGCGGCACGCTGCACGCGCAAGATGGCGCGCCGGCCCTGCACGCCGCGGGCA
>NZ_JBLVOL010000026.1:0-38542 GCF_053543755.1 Achromobacter semiaridum
GCGGCCGGCGGCTGCTTGGATCCTTGATTGGTGGTGATGGAAAAATCCGCGATGCCGAACGTGCCGACGTCGTACGCCATGATGCCGATGTCGGCGCCCAGCGCGGACACGTCCGCCACGTCGCCGATCTTCTGGCCATTCACGATAAAGCGCGCGGCGCCCGGCACTTCGACCACCTTGATGCGGTCCGACCCATCCAGCTTGGCGACATTCGGGACAGAGCCGAAATCACGGCGGTTCTGGCCTTCCAGGCAGAACAGCTTCGTGTTTTTATCGGCCATGATTTCAAGCAGGCACAGGCTCTTGGTGGCGCGGTTGTTCATCACAACGCCGATGGATGCCTTGGGATTCTGCGAATTGACGACCACATTGACGTCGGTGATGCGGCCGGCTTCCGGCGCGGGGCCTGCCGTGACGTACAGCGTTTGCTCGCTGCCGGGCGTGCCTTTGTTCTGCAAGGTGAACCAGCCGTCTTGCAAGCCCGCCGTCCAACCCTGCAACAGCTGCTGTCGGACCCCGCCAGCCAGCGGACCCAACTGCTGTTCAAATTCCGCGTGCGCGGGCGCACATACTGCGGCAAGGGCTAAAAGCAGGGCTGCGCCACGTAGATGCATCCGAATATCTCATGTGATCCGATTTAAGTAGCGCGCAGAATATTCCGAATCATATGGACCCGCTTATTTATTTGTTAAAGATGTATGCCAAAGTAAATGAAGCCCCCGCAAGGGGCCGGCGCACGCCTCAACTGTCGACACGCGCCAACACGGCGACGACGGTGGCCGCGATGCCTTCCTTGCGGCCCAAGTAGCCCAGGCCCTCGTTGGTCTTGGCCTTGATGTTCACGTCGGCCTCGGCCAGGCCCGTGTCAGCGGCAATGTTCCGCACCATGGCCGGTGCGTGCGGGCCGATCTTGGGAGCCTGCGCGTGCAAAGTCGCATCGATGTTGACGGGCGCCCAGCCCGCTGCGCGCACACGCGCCATGGCTTCGCGCAGCAGCACGCGGCTGTCCGCGCCCTTGAAGGCCGGGTCCGTATCCGGGAAATGCCGGCCGAGATCGCCAAGCCCGGCGGCGCCCAGCAGCGCGTCGGTGATGGCGTGCAACAGCACGTCCGCATCGGAATGGCCCAGCAGGCCGTGCGTGTGCGGGATCGTCACGCCGCCGATGATCAGCGGCCGGCCGGCCACCAGGGCGTGCACGTCAAAGCCCTGCCCGACGCGAAAAGGAATGCTCATAGCCATTTTTCCATCAGTTCAAAATCGTCCGGCCAGGTCACCTTGAAGTTGCGCAGGGCACCGGGGACCAGCAACGGCGCATAGCCGGCGGCCTCCAGGGCCGAGGCCTCGTCGGTGACCGTGACGCCATTCACAGAGGCCGCCGTGAGCGCATCGCGCAGCACGCCGGCCCGAAACATTTGGGGGGTCTGCGCCAGCCACAGCCCATTGCGATCCAGCGTGCGTTCGACCCGGTCGCGACCGCCCTTGACGGTGTCGGCCACCGGTAACGCCAGCAAGCCGCCCACGGGGTCCGCCAGGCAGGCGTCGATCAGGCGGCGCAAGGCGGCCTGGGGTAGCCCGGGCCGCGCCGCATCGTGCACCAGCACCCACGTGTCGTCGGCCACGCCGCTTTCGGCCAAGGCGCCTGCCACGGTGTCGGCTCGGGTGGCCCCCCCGCAGGCCCGCCAGACCGTGCGAGGCAGGCCAGCCAGCGCCGCGTCGACCCAGCCGTCGCCGGGCGTCACGGCCACGCGCACCTGCGATACGCGCTCATCGGCCAGCAGCGCACTCACCGCATGGCGCAACATGGGCTGTCCGGCCAATGGACGGTATTGCTTGGGAACGGGTTCGACGCCGGGCTGGCTGGCGCGGGCGCCAACGCCCGCTGCGGGAACGATCGCAATGATTGAGTCAGACATGGTGCGGTGATTTTATAATCTTCCGCTTGATGCCTGCTTCCACCCTGATGCCCACCGCCACTTCCCCCGTCACCGCCGCGCCGCCCGTCCCCGCGACCGCCCCTACTTTGTCCGCGCTGAAACCCGGCGCGCGCTATGCGCAGCCCCGGCCGCCCGGCTCCGGCGACGCCTGGTTGCTGGCGGATCTGGCCCGGCAGGCGCAGGCGCCGTTAGTCATCCTGACGGCCGAACCGGTAGAGGCCCAGCGGCTGGCCGAAGAAATCCAGCTGTTTGCCCCTGACCTGCGCGTGCGCCAGCTGCCCGACTGGGAAACGCTGCCCTACGACGCCTTTTCGCCCCACCAGGACTTGATTTCGCAGCGCTTGCATACCCTGCATTCGCTGATGATGAAGACGGTGGACGTGCTGACCGTGCCGATCACCACGGCGCTGTATCGGCTGGCCCCGCCCTCGTTTCTGGCGGCCTACACGTTTTCGTTCAAGCAGAAAGACAAGCTGAACGAAGCCGCCTTGCGCGCGCAGCTGACGCTGGCCAACTACAACCACGTCACCCAGGTCACGGCACCGGGCGAATTCTGCCTGCGTGGCGGGCTGATCGACCTGTTCCCGATGGGGTCGGTCGTGCCCTACCGGCTGGACCTGTTCGATGACGAAATCGAAACCATCCGCAGCTTCGACGTGGACACGCAGCGCAGCCTGTACCCCGTGCGGGAAGTGCAGCTGCTGCCCGGGCGCGAATTCCCGATGGACGAAGACTCGCGAACCCGCTTTCGCGCGCGCTTCCGTGAAGTGTTCGAAGGCGACCCGTCGCGCGCCCTGCCCTACAAGGACATCGGCAACGGCATCCCGTTCGCCGGCGTCGAATACTACCTGCCGCTGTTCTTCGAAGAAACCGCCACGCTGTTCGACTACCTGACCACGGGCACGGTCACCGTGACCGTCGGCGATATCGATGACGCCATCCAGCGCTTCAACCAGGACACGTCCAGCCGCTACGGCTTCTTGAAAAGCGATCGCGAGCGCCCCGTCCTGCCGCCTTCGGCCCTGTTCCTGGATAGCGAAACGCTGTACACGCGCTTGAAGGAATTCCGCCGCCTGTCGTTGACCGCGGGTGACACGCACCCGGACTTTCGCGCCGTGCCCGATGTCAGCGTGGCGCGCCGTTCCGACGACCCCATCGCCAAACTTCGTGCCCTGGTGCAAACGCGTCAGACCCGGGTGCTGCTGTGCGCGGACTCCGCCGGTCGGCGCGAGACGCTGGTGCAGATGCTGAACGAGTTCGGCGTCACGCCCGATGCGCAGCCCGACACCATCGAAGCCTTTCTGGCGTCCGACGCCAACTTCGGCATCGTGGCCGCGCCGCTGGCCACGGGTTTTGGCCTGCCCCAGGCCAATCTGGCCTTCCTGACCGAAAACGACCTGTACCCGGGCCACGCGGGCACCGGGCGCCGAGGCAAGCGCGACCAGGAACGGGCCAGCAACGTCGAAGCCATGGTGCGCGACCTGTCCGAACTGCGCGCCGGCGACCCCGTCGTCCACGCCCAGCACGGCATCGGCCGCTATCACGGCCTGGTCAACATGGACATGGGCGAAGGCGAGATGGAATTCCTGCATCTTGAATACGCCAACGGCAGCACGCTGTACGTGCCCGTATCGCAGTTGCACGTGATCGCCCGCTACAGCGGTGCGGACCCCGATGCCGCGCCGTTGCACCAGCTGGGTTCGGGCCAGTGGGACAAGGCCCGCCGCAAGGCCGCCAAGCAGGTGCGCGACACGGCCGCCGAGCTGCTGGCGCTGTATGCGCAGCGCGCCGCGCGCGAGGGCTTTGCGTTCAACTTGCCGCTGAACGACTATCAGGCCTTCGCCGAAGGCTTCGGCTTTGAAGAAACCGTGGACCAGGCCGCCGCCATCGAAGCCGTGATTGCCGACATGACCTCCGGCCGCCCGATGGACCGGCTGGTGTGCGGCGACGTCGGTTTCGGCAAAACGGAAGTTGCCTTGCGCGCCGCCTTCCTGGCCGTGGCCAACGGCAAGCAGGTCGCCCTGCTCTGCCCGACCACGCTGCTGGCCGAACAGCACGCGCAGACGTTTTCCGACCGCTTCGCCGATTGGCCGGTGCGCGTCGTCGAGCTGTCGCGTTTCCGTTCCGCCAAGGAAGTGGCGGCCGCCGTCGAAGGCATCAACGACGGCCGCGTCGACATCGTGATCGGCACGCACAAGATCCTGTCCAAGGACGTGAAGTTCAAACGCCTGGGCCTGGTCATCATCGACGAAGAACACCGTTTTGGCGTGCGCCAGAAAGAAGCGCTGAAGGCGCTGCGGGCCGAAGTCGACGTGCTGACGCTGACCGCAACGCCGATTCCGCGCACGCTGGGCATGTCGCTGGAGGGCATCCGGGATTTCTCCGTGATCGCCACCGCGCCGCAAAAGCGCCTGGCCATCAAGACGTTCGTGCGCCGCGAAGACGGCAGCACGCTGCGCGAAGCGCTGCTGCGCGAGCTCAAGCGCGGCGGCCAGTGCTACTTCCTGCATAACGAAGTCGAGACCATCCACAACCGGCGCGCCCGGCTGGAAGAACTGGTGCCCGAAGCACGCATCGCGGTCGCGCACGGGCAGATGCCCGAGCGCGAGCTGGAACAGGTGATGAAGGGGTTCTATCAGCAGCGCTACAACGTGCTGCTGTGCACCACCATCATCGAAACAGGCATTGACGTGCCCAGCGCCAACACCATCGTCATCCACCGCGCCGACCGCTTCGGCTTGGCGCAGCTGCATCAGCTGCGTGGGCGCGTGGGCCGTTCGCACCATCAGGCGTATGCCTACCTGCTGACGCCGGGCGAAGACGCCATTACCAGCAATGCCAAGAAGCGCCTGGAGGCCATTCAGGCGATGGAAGAGCTGGGGTCCGGCTTCTACCTGGCCATGCACGACCTGGAAATCCGAGGCACCGGCGAAGTGCTGGGCGATTCGCAATCGGGCAACATCCAGGAAGTGGGCTTCTCGATGTACAACGAGATGCTCAACGAAGCCGTGAGGGCGCTGCGCGCGGGCGAAGAGCCCGACCTGGACGCGCCGTTCAACCTGGCTTGCGAAGTCAACCTGCACGCCCCGGCCCTGCTGCCGTCCGACTATTGCGCCGACGTGCATGCGCGCCTGGGCATCTACAAGCGCCTGGCCCACGCGGCCGATGAAGACGACCTGATCCACATCCAGGAAGAACTGATCGACCGCTTCGGCAAGCTGCCCGAAGCCGCACAGACGCTGCTGACGACGCATCGCCTGCGTCTGGCGGCGCAACCGCTGGGCATCGTCAAAATCGACGCCAGTGAAACGCAGGCGCTGATCCAGTTCGGCCCCAAGACCAGTGTGGACCCCGCGCGCATCATTGAACTGGTGCAGCGCCAACGCAACATCAAACTGGCAGGACAGGATAAATTGCGCGTTGAGATCAAAGCCGCGCAAATCCCCGCCCGTTCAGACGCCATTCGCGCCGTGTTGCGTGCCTTGAAGTAATTCCCCGGACCCTTCCTTTTTCTTATGACCACCCATCACTTAGTCGTCCAATCCCCCGGCCTGACCGTCGAACACGCGGAACAGCTGGCCGCTTTGGCCCAGGCCCAGGGCGTAGCGCGCATCAGCAACACCGCCGCGCGGCTGCTGGACGTGCAGCACGATGCGCTGACCCGCGCCGAAGTGGTGGCCTGGGCCGACCGCAACAGCGTTGACGTGGCCTTCGTGCCCGCCGGGCTGAAACTGTCGCAGTGCAAGGTGCTGGCGATGGACATGGATTCCACGCTGATCAATATCGAATGCATCGACGAGATCGCCGGCGTGGTCGGCGTCAAAGACAAGGTGTCGGAAATTACCGAAGCCGCCATGCGCGGCGAAATCAAGGACTTCGCGGAAAGCCTGCGCCGCCGCGTCGCGCTGCTCAAGGGCGTGCCGGCCGAAGCGCTGGAACAGGTCTATGTGGAAAAGCTGCGCCTGAATCCGGGCGCCGAACGCCTGGTTTCCACCGCGCAAGCCGCGGGCATCAAGGTGCTGCTGGTCTCGGGCGGCTTCACCTTCTTCACCGATCGCCTGCGCGAACGCTTGAACCTGGACAGCTCGCACGCCAACACGCTGGAAATCGACAACGGGGTGCTGACGGGCCACGTGCTGGGCGACATCCTGGACGCCCAGGCCAAGGCCGTCTACCTGCGCGAATTCGCGCGCACGCACGGCGCCACCCAAGACCAGATCATCGCCATCGGCGACGGCGCGAACGACCTGCTGATGCTGGGCGCCGCGGGCTTCCCGGTGGCCTATCACGCCAAGCCGGTCGTGCGCGAGCAGACGCGCTTTGCCTTAAATGTCACGGGGCTGGATGGGGTGTTGAACTGGTTTGAAAGCTGATCGCAGGCCGAACTGGGAACGGCCGTACCCGAGGCCTGCCGCAAGATGGGCGTGAGCGAAGCCACCTTCTACAACTGGAAGAAGAAATTCGGCGGGACTCAAGCGCTTGGTCGCGGGCCTGTCGTCGGACAAGGCTATGTTGCAGGACGTTCTGGCAAAAAAGCTCTGAAAGCCTTCGCGGCGCCGCGTACTCGTGGATGATCTGATGAAGCGCTACGGCGTCGGCGTGACCAAGGCATGCACCGTAGTCATGATTTCCAGGTCGTTGTATCGCTACGAATCGTGTCGACGCGACAGTGGCGCGCTGGTCATGCGAATCCACGAGATAGCGCATACGCGGGTTCGCTACGGATACCGGCGTGTACACGTGATGCTGCGCCGCCAAGGCTATCGAGACAATCACAAACGAGTCTACCGTTTGTATCGAGACCAAGGCTTGTCCTTGCGGCACAAGCGCCCAAGCGCAGTAAGTCGGCGCAACGTCGCCAACCCAAAGCGGTCGCGCAAGCCATCAATGACATCTGGAGAACGGACTTCGTCATGGACCAATTGTTCGATCGTCGCCCCTGCGTTAGCTGACACCCTGGTCGACAATTACACTAGGGAGTGTCTGGCCATCGACATTGGGCAAAACCTGCGGGGTCACGATGTAGTGGCGACGCTGGCGCGTATGCGCACTGCGCGGCTTGCCGCCAATCATCAAAACCGATAACGGCAGCGAGTTCACCTCCAAAGCCATGGACAAATGGGCATACGAAAACGGGGTGGAAATCGACTTCAGCTGGACCGGTGAGCCAACGGACAATGCACAGTGCGAATCCTGCAATGGCCGCTTCCGTCAGGAATGCCTGAACCGCCACTGGTTCTTATCATTTGCCGACGCCAAGTAGAAAATCGACGCTTGGCGGACCTACTATTACGAGGTTCGTCCCCACTCCGCGCTGAAGTGGCAGGCACCTGCTGAATACACGCGCCAGCACTTGGCCAGCGGCCAAAGTACCAACCTCAATGAGCCGGAAATCTCTACTTCTGATCCGGACTAATTCGGGGTTAGGGTCACTTGCGGCAAACATATCGACGCAAAATCGCGGGCATGAGGTGCCAGGCCAGCGACTGCTCCGTCCGGACCATTCGAGTTTGACAACACTAATGTGAGTCCTTTAGCTCACAGCGAAATTCTGCCGCAGTGAGTGAAACAAGAGCAGACTCAATCTACCAACGCTCGAGAATCTGTACACCCACACTCTAGGCACGACGCGAGCAACGTATCCCCCGGATACTCCATGTCACTTTGACACGACCTGCCCGGCAAGCGGAATACATTTCTCAAACGAGTCGGGCCACGGAACCACTGCAAATAACAGCAGAGCCTCCGCGCGCAGGGCATTAGCGCTTCCGGCGAACAGCCAGCTGCGGTGATCGACCATCGCAGCATCAACGGAAAATGCCACATTTACTTGCTAGGACCAGTTGTAGCGACGACTGCCAGTCGAGCCTGGTAAACCTACAACGGCCAAATACCACCGGAGTTGGCCCATCTCGGCCCGTCGTCCGCCCTACTTTCTGCCCCAAAACCTGCCAACCTGCCGCGCCACCGTCGAGACGGAATTTGCTGCGCGACTTTGTGCTGCGCCTGATATGACCGCCTTCGCTCTACGGCCTGTCATGAGCAAGCGCAACATTCGAGGCGCCTGAACGATAACGACTCTCGAAAATTCGGTGCTTGAACTCGCCCAAGTTGCCTTAATAGTCGGGACCACGTCCGTCATGCAAGTATCAAAATGCATCGAAACGCCTTTTGTGAATATCAGCTTGTAGGCACTCAGCATGGTTTTGTGGAGAAGAACAGGCAAGTCTATGGAATTTCTTTAGGAGCGCCGATGCACAGCCTCCAACTCACGAATGCGCCATACTAAAAATATCAGATTTTTAAGACTTATCAGATTTACTACGTAAGTATCTAGTCGATATCATTACGTTATCAATCCAGTTCAAAACGCGTCAATCCAAAATTGGACAAATAGAAGTCCGACGATTGAGCAAAAAACACGTGCGATCAGGAATTTCGAGCCAAACGCCGCAATATTTTGAGCAGCATCCACGCAGCAAGCGTGCGGAACCTTGGACCATCTTGGACAAATATGAATACCCTTGCGTCGCCAGACACAATCTGTCAATTTGACAAAAATATATACACCCTAAGCCGCTGGCAACATATACGGCGTTGTTCATACTTCACGCTAGTTGGCTTTCTTTCAATCTACGGCACAGCGATAACAATACCGCTCTTGTGGAGGAATCCATATGACGCGCTGTACGTCCTGCCCATCGCCATATTGGGAGCCGCGTTCGGAGTCAATACGGCATGTCATATGTACTTCACACATAGAACATTTCGCACTGGACAGAAATTCAGAGGCTTGCTCGCTCTGCTCGGAACTCTAGTCTGTCAAGACCCAATAATTCTCTGGGCAGCAAATCACGTCCGTCACCATAGATACGTCGACATTCCGCACAAGGACCCCCATACGCCGCTGCAATTTGGCCAATTCTGGATAATTAAATGGACAGCGGGGCTATGGTGGGCATCAATCGGCTGGAAGTTCTCGAAGATAGTTTCATCTAAATCTAATTTCCCTAACGATCTGAAAAATGACAAGATGGTTTCGTGGTTTGACCGACATTTTTCCAGTGTATCGCTGGCCGGCCTCTGGCTCCCGTATGCAATTGGGTTCGCATACGGCGGCGCCGACACCGCTCTCAAATATTTCGCATACTTCGGAGGTTTTCGAGTCTTCGTTGGATATTTTATTACGGAATTTGTTATCAACGGACTGTGCCACACGATAGGAAGCAATAAGTTTCGCGCTGCCGGCCACGCAAAGAATCTGAGTTGGCTATCCCCTTTGACCTTCGGCGCGACCCTGCACCATAACCACCATGCGTTTCCTGATGCCCTTTCTCCCGCGATCGATGGGGAGATCGATACGATGAATATTTTCTATAAGCCATTGGAAAATTTTAAGATTATCAGCACCCCGCACACTCCGAGCGCAGCCGAAATAGAGAGCAAACGATTGACCTAAGAGAGTTGCATGGGCGGCTACACGCACAGCGCTTTGTCGGCACAACTCTATATAAGCGATAAAAAAGTATGTTTTGCATATGCTCGCAACAGTCTATAGAAGACATATTAAACAGGCAGCTTGAAGCGCCTCTTCCTTTTTCAGAGATGATTGACCTCTACACATCTTGCCGGATGGGGTGCGGCTCATGCATTCCCATCTTGAAAGCGACGACACAAACGAATAATGTCTTCTTCGAAGAACCGAGAAGGACCGATCATGTTATACCCAGAGCTTTTCGATAGACTCGAGCGCGCTCGTTGGAATATGCATTCCGATATCCCATGGCATAAATTCGACGCTCGAAAAATATCCGACCGTCAACTCCATGGGATAAAAATGAACGCGATCCTCGAATGGTCTTCAATGCCGACCACGGAGATGTTTCTACGTGACAACCCGAATGACGTTGATTTCTGCGCATTTATATCGATCTGGTTCTACGAGGAACAAAAGCACAGCCTGGTTCTTTTGGAGTATCTACGGAGATTCGCTCCAGAGTATTTACCAAGCGAATCGGAGCTAGCGGCTGTTAGATTCGATTTCGATCCTGCGCCCGCTCTGGATAGTTTGGCGCTCCATTTTTGTGGAGAGGTTAGACTAAACCTTTGGTATAAGTGTGCACGCGATCATCACTCCGAGCCAGTAATAAAAAAAATTTACGAAATTTTGAGCAATGACGAAGCCAGACACGCTCGATCATATTACGAATATATGCGGAGAGCGTTATCGTCAAGCAACATCATCGCCCGAGACTGTTTTTCAAAAATTGGCGTATTGATGACTAACTCTCGAGTCAACAAAGCAATGCACCCCACAAACCTGCACGTGAACAAGAAGCTTTATCCAGCAGATACCGTAAACGGCCGATTGCCCGATCCAGAGTGGTTGTCGATATGGCTCAACAAGGAAATTGACTTCAATGAAGACTGGGAGCGACGCGTGGAACAAGGAATCTTGGGTAATTACTCAAGCCTCTTTGGAGCCGACTTTAAGGATCCCCGCGCATTGCGCAACTATCGGAATTCTCAAATCAAGACAAGCGCTTAAATGGCTACAAAAAACGATATTTCATACCATTATGATGCCGGCTCAGATTTTTTTTTGGAGTTTCTTGATCGCACACACCGGGCATATAGTTGCGCTGTTTGGAACGGCGCCCGCTCTTTGGAAGAGGCACAATCGGCAAAGCTCGCACGGTTGGCCGGCTACGCCGGTGTAAAGGAGGGATCGCGACTTCTGGATATTGGCTGTGGATGGGGCGGAATGATGAAGTATGCGGTGGACTTCTTAGGTGCTCGTCGGGCATCCGGCATCACATTGAGCCAAGATCAATATGATTTCGTTAAATCACTTAATCGAGATGAAATAGACCCCATATTGACTTCTTGGGAAGACTTCGTGACGGAGGAGCGTTTCGATTCATTGGTATCCGTAGGGGCTTTTGAACATTTCGCTTCGCTCGAAGACAGATTTAATGATCGCCACCGAAGTGTCTATCGCAAATTCTTTGAGTGGTGCCGTTCGGTGTCCACAGATGACGCGCAATTGGGACTTCAAACGATCGTGACGTCCCGCTCACCAAAAACGTTAGATGAAATACGCGACACTCGCTATTTGCTAAAACACGTATTTCCCGGATCGGCCCTGCCAACCGTTAGCGACATCCTAGCGGGATGTCAGGACAAGTATGAAATTACCGAATTTAAAAAAATCGGCTTTGATTATGCAAGAACCTTAAACGAGTGGAAGAGAAGATTAACAAGAAATGAGAGTCAGATTAAAGCAAAGTTCGGAGCCGATATATACATTCATTATGTGCGCTACTTCGATGCCGCCGAACGGGCGTTTCAGAACGGAATCGTCAGTCTTGTTCAATTGACTATGGCACCCACTTTGCGTCCGCGTGGGCTCCAATGATTGACCAGTTCGCGAGTTCAGCAAACCATGACGCAAAAGTATCTCGTATTTTCTTACCGAAGCCTTACGAAGTAGATTTCACTGGATTTCTCAGCAACACAGTCGCCCCTCGGTGGATGGAAGACCTGCGAGTTGAATTGATGAGAGTTCTCTTCCCAGCTTTCGCGCATGGGCTACCGGCAAACCTGTCTGTAATATCCGAATCCACCATTAAGTACCTGCGGCCGGTACGCTATGGCGACAGCATTATAGGAAACTGTTGGATCCAATCCGTATCGCATATTCAATGGACGCTCGTTTTTCAGTTTATTAACCAGAACCATTCGGAGGATAGTATTTATTCTAAACAAATTGGGGCCTTCATCAACCCAAAAACCTTCATGCCTGCACGAATACCCAAGCAACTTTTAAAAGAAATCAAAAATTTACTCCCCAGCAGCGGAAACAACTAAATGCCCAAAGAAAAAATTGCGGCGGCAGTAATTGCCCTTGCAGAACTTAGCCTTGGAAAGAATCCACATGAATTGACTTTAGAAAAATCACTTCGCAGGGATCTAGGTGTGGACTCTCTCGATAGCCTCGAGCTGGTAATGCGAATTGAGGATGAGTTTAACGTCCAGTTTGACGGAGAGGTCGCTTCAAAGATAGACACACTAGGGGATTTGGTGTCGTACATTACTGCCGCCCAAACCCCTCAAACCACAAACATCTGAGCGGAGGAACGATGCGTAATACCGGCGTCCAAAAAGGCGAGCGCTTGTCCATAGTAAAAGCCAGAGTGTGGCTGATTCATATAGCATGCATCGGGGCTTTCTTTGTCCCTGTGAGTTGGCTTATCGCAGCTCTTGCGTTGGTCGCCTACTTTTTTCGTGTCTTCGTTTGGGAAGCCGGTTCTCATCGTTATTTTTCACACCGTTCTTACAAGACGTCTAGGCTCTTCCAGCTGCTTCTTGCAATTCTGGCGGCCGCTGGCGCGCAGCGGGGCCCAATATGGTGGGCCTCGAAGCACAGGACCCATCATAGATTTTCTGACCAACCCGAAGACCCTCATTCGCCCGTACAAAGGGGATTCTGGTTTGCACACATGGGATGGGTCATCGACCAAGCGAGTCTTGACACGGACTTAGATGCCGCTAAAGACCTCTCCAAATATCCTGAGCTCGTATGGGTTAACAAGTATCATTATTTATTTCCATATATTTCCCTAGCGGCCACGTTCTGCGTAGGCGAATATACCGACTTATTAGGTAGCGAGGGCATGGGCTTTACTGCAGCAATATGGATTTTTGTTATCCCTACTGTTCTCTCACTCCACGCGACATTTTCGATTAACACGCTTGTACACAACAGGTCTGTTGGAATTTTTAACAGGCGACGCTTTCACACAAACGACTCAACTACAAATTCAGTGCTTCTTGCGCTTCCCACTCTTGGAGCCTCTTGGCACAACAATCACCATCGATACATGAGCGCGGCAAAAGCTGGATTTTATTGGTGGGAACTGGATCTCACGTATATCGGTTTGAAGTTATTGGAACGTCTACGGATTGTATGGGATCTTAGGCCGGTTCCTACTTCGATATTAGCAGAAGGACGGCAATACAAAAAAACCCCGAAAAGTGAAAATAAACGGAGAACAACATGCTAACTGAGGAAAGCTTGAGATCAAGCCCCTTCGGCATCAGATGCTATGTATACATTCTTCGAAGCTGTTTCGTTGCATTGGGAAAATTGTCTCCCAGACTCGCCGGACGCGTCGCGTTGAATGTATTCCTTCGCCCTCCAAGAATACGGGCGAGCAAGTGGGAGCGCGAGTTCGCCGAAAAAGGAGTACCGCACAACCTTTACATTGGCGAAAAGAAAATACGCCTGCTTGAGCATGGCAAGGGAGATAAAAAGGCTCTCCTGGTTCATGGCTGGGGAAGCCGGGGTACTCATCTAGGAAGCTTTGCAATAGCTCTAATGCACGAAGGTTATACCGTGTATTCTTTGGACGGACCGGCCCATGGTGAGTCATCAGGCAAGACCACAGATATGTTCGATTTCGCAGAATCCATTGTCGAGGCCAATCGATTTATTGGAAACGCCGACACAGTAATTTCCCATTCCTTTGGCGCTGGCTGTACATTGCTTGCGACTGCCAAGCTTGGTTTGCCGAAATCAAATTTAATACTCATAAGTTGCTTTTCCGATGCCATATATATCACAGAGCAGTTTGCGAAGTTCTTTCGAATATCACAGTCCTCTATAGAACAAATGCGTCTGCATTTGCAGAATAAGTTTAAAAATTCGTGGACTTGGCAGTCTCTTGCGCCAGAGAGGCTTATCGCCGATGTACCCGGCTCAGTGCTTATCATTCACGACTCTGACGACTTGGAAGTACCTATAGATCATGCAATATTACTGGCCAGGCGATCCCGCGATTCGAGGCTGCACTCAACAAGTAAACAGGGCCATAGAAAAATTCTTCGCGATCGTTCTGCAGTAGACGCGGCCGTAAAATTCTTAAGGGATTGTGGTTAGGCCGGCGTACATCCAGTTAGTTCAGCGGCCGCTGTCCCGATCGCGGCTACAGACATATTTTTATCCTTATTCCCTTGAGCGCAGCTTCCATTAGATCACTCACTCCTATCGAACTTCGACAGTTCGACATTAAAACCGCGCTCTTCCCTGGAGGCGGCAATCGCTGCTGGTGGCAGGCGGGACTGATCAAAACCTTATGCGAAGGCATGGCTTGGAAGCCAGTCCGATTAGTCGGCATAAGTGCTGGCGCGGGGATTGCCACGGCCTACGCGTGCGATCGAATAGAGCACGCATTGCATTATGCAATTGAGCAATTTCGCTCTACGTTACGCAACCTCGAGTGGCGGCGAGCTGTGTTGCTACAGCGCCCTTTCGTGTTGCCGGAGATATATCAACGTTGGATAGATAGCTTTTTGGATGCGGGTAGCCTCGGACTGATTAAGGCAACAGGACTTCAGGTCCAGATAGGCATTACGCGCCCTATTCCCTATATCCCCTTTAGCGCGTCTGCCGCTTTAGCACTCTTGTTATATGCAAGTGAGAAGCTGTGGCGTAAGGGCCTGTACGGAAAATTGCCACACCGCATGGGTTTTCGCCACCAGTATTTTGATGTAGCAACAGCTTCGGATGTGAATGAAGCTCGCTTGTGGCTCCTCGCGTCCGCTGCCGCAACTCCGATAACGCCGGCCTATCATGTTGGCGGGCGCCCCGCGCTGGATGGCGGCTTCTACAGTGATGTTCCTCTACTGCATAACACCGAGAGGCTCCAAGACACGCTGGTGCTGTTGACGCGCCATAAAGCCCACCTGCCTCAGGCCTTTATGCACAACGACATCACCTACATCCAGCCGCGTAGTCAAGTTCCCGCTTCCAACTTCGACTGCACAAATCCAAATAGCGTGCACATGACTTACGAGCAGGGCCTGTTAGAGGCAAGGCAGCTTGTCCGCTGTAGCGGCCACCATAGGGGATCGCCGACCTGAGGTGCTGTCGCGCGCCCCGACGCTCAAGACGAGTTCCCTACGGTGCTTGCCCCCCTGAAGGAAGCCACCTGCCGGTGGCTGTCTTTATCGAACCTTCAGTTCAGGTCAGTACCTGACCTTCAGCGTCAGCAACGCCGCGCGCCCCGTACCCAGCGCCGCATAATGCGCCGCGTAGGCCTTGGTGTAGTACGTTTCGTCGAACAGGTTCAGCACGTTCAGTTGCGCCGAGTAGTGTTCGTTGAATTCGTAGGCCGCCATGGCGTCAAAGCGCCAGTACGACGGCACCCAGCGCGCCTTGGGCGTGCCGTCCGCGTTGCGGGTGGCATCCGAATTGCCGTAGACCTTGTCCACGTAATAGGCGCCGCCGCCCACCGTCAGCTTGGGCAGCACCTTGTAGGTGGTCCACAGGCTGAAGGCATTGCGCGGGGTGTTGGGCAGGTCCTGGCCGACGGCGCCGCTGTTGTAGGCCCCCTTGGTCATTTCGCTGTCCATGAAGGTATAGCCGCCGAACACGTTCCACTTGGGCGTGATGTTGCCCGAGAAGCCCAGTTCGATGCCGCGCACCTTGGCCTCGCCCACTTGCGCGACTTCGGTGGCCGACACGGCCACGCTGGTGTTCTTGCGGGTGTCGTGGAAAGCGGCTGCCGACAAGGTCAGGCGATCGTCGAAAACCTGCCACTTGGTGCCCACTTCCACCGTGCGGCTCTTTTCGGGTTCAAGCGACGAATTGCTGATCGACGTGGCATCGCTGATCGCGCCGGCCGCGATGGCCGAGGGCGTGGACGAGGTGCCGTAGGTGGCGTAGATGGTGCCGTTGGGCACCGGTTTGTACGCCAGGCCGACCTGATAGTTGAACAGGCTGTCGTCGCGGCTGGTGCTGTAGAACGCCGGGGTGCCGGCCGGGTCGTTGCGGCCGGCGGCGATGTTGCTGCCGCTGGTGCGGTAGTTGTCCCAGCGCGCGCCCAGGCTGGCTTGCCACTGCTCGTTGAACTTGATGGTGTCGAAGCCGTACAGGGCCAGCGTGTCGGTGTTGTAACGGGCGGGGTTGTTGTTGCGGTTCAGCTTGCCCGGATAGTTGGTGCCCGGGTCCGGGTCCCACAACGACGCGCACAAAGCGGGGTTGGCGTAGGTGTTGCGGCCGTTGGTGGTCGCGGTAACGCAGTTGCTGCCGCCGGCGGGCACGCCCGACTCGGTGTAGCCGTCTTTGTTCTGCTTGATGTTGCTGTATTCGAAGCCCAGGTCGAACGAATGCTTGAGGCTGCCGGTCTCGAATTCGCCGGTCAGGTCGGTCTGGTTGGCGAAGCTCTTGGTGACGTAGTAACCCGACTTCAAGGCGCGATACACCAGGCCATTGGGCACGTTAAGTTTGCTGTCGTCCGGGTTGGTGGCGGCGAAGTCCGTCGTGCCGCGGCCATAGCGGGTCACGTTGCGCAGTTGCAGCTTGTCGGAAAAGTCATGCTGGAAGTCCACGGTGGCCACGTCGTCGCGTGTCTTCATGAAGTCGCGCCCGGTCAGGCCGTAAAACGACTTGCGGCTGACTCCCATGGTCTCCGTCACCGGCTGCCCCGTCTTGGGGTCATACGGGATGGAGTAGTCCGGCATGCTGTCGTCTTGATAGTGGTAGTAGCTCAGCGTGATGCGCGTCGGCGTACCCACGCCCAGCATCAACGAGGGCGCCACGCCCCAACGTTCGAAATCCACGGCATTGTCGCGGCCGGCCACATCGCCCTTGTTGCCCATCACGTTCAAGCGAAACGCGGCCTTGTCGGCCAGGCGCCAGTTGCTGTCGATGGTGCCGCGATAGTTGTTGTCGGTGCCGATCTGCGCGGTGGCTTCGGTGAAGTCCGTTGCCTTGGGCGCCTTGCTGACCATGTTGATGCTGCCGCCCGCGCCGCCCCGGCCCGAATACACCGAGTCCGGGCCCTTGATGACTTCCACCTGTTCCAGGTTGAAGGTGTCGCGCACCTGCGTGCTGCTGTCGCGAATGCCGTCCAGGAACAGGCTACCCGCCGAGTTCTGCCCCCGGATGATCGGCAAGTCGCCGCCCGGACGGCCGCCTTCGCCGGCGCCAAACGTAATGCCGGGTGAATTGCGCAGCACATCTTGCAGCGTCGATGCGGCCTGGTCCTGGATGACCTGCTTGGGCACCACCTGCACCGTGCGCGGCGTGTCGAGCAGCGGCGCGGTCATCTTGGGCGACGGCACGGTGCTGGTCTGGTACGAAGACCCTTCGCCCTCCACCCGAACCGGCGAAAGCTGCGTCACGCCGGAATCCGCGGACTGGGCGGCGGCGTAGGGGCTGATAAACAGGGCGGGCGCCGCAATGGCCGCGGCAAGCGAGGTAGCGAGCGTATTCAGCGAATACGAATCTTGGGGCTTCAAACCAGCTTCTCCAGAATGTGAATAGCAACGATTCTTATTTTTTTACCGGTTGCGATTTTGATCCTGGACGCTGAATGACACCTGAATGAAAGCCGGGTAGCGCACGAAAAGATGAAAAAACAACAGTGCGTCACATGGGGGGACACGGTCGGCGCCGCCCGCCATGGCCCCGCCATGCGTCGCCACCCAAAGTGTGGTGCGTTTCAAGCGCCCAAAAGAAAAACGCCCCGCAGGGCGTTTTCAGGGCACTGGCGGGGCTTTTACACCCGCAGGCGAGGGTGGCGCTTGAATAGATAGCGGTACACGAAGCCCGGGTAGGCCAGTACCAGGTACAGGCTAAGGGTAATCGCGTAGAACTCCCACGTCTGGGCAAAACGATTGCCCAGCGTGGACTCGAAAGCGAAACCCAAGGCGCCAACCAGCACGTAGAACACCAGCACTTCCACCAGGCGCATCCAGAACGGCTTGACCGTCACCGCCCCGCCCTGCTTGAAGGGCAAGACGGCGAACACGCGTTCCGTCAGGAACGGCAGGTTGGCGCTGACCAGCGCCAGCGCGATCAACAGCCATACCGCCAGCGTCTGGTTCACGGCCGGGGTCCGTTTACAGGCTGAGCGACGAACGAATCGCCTGCACGCACAGCGCCATCAGACCACCGGGCAACAGGCCCAACAGCAGCATCATGGCGCCGTTGATGGACAGCAGACCGCGCTGGCCAACCGTGGCGACGATCGGGGCAACATCAGCCACCGGCTCGTCGAAGTACACGACCTTGACGACACGCAGGTAGTAGAACGCGCCGATCAGCGAGAACAGCACCGCCACCACGGCCAGCGTCACGTGGCCGGCGCTGATCAGCGCTTGCAACACGGCCAGCTTGGCGTAGAAGCCCACCAGCGGCGGAATGCCGGCCAGCGAGAACATCAGCAGCAGCACGATGAAAGCATGCCACGGGCTGCGGCGGTTCAGGCCTTTCAGGTCGTCGATGTGCTCGCACTCGAAACCTTGGCGCGACAGCAGCAGCACGATGCCGAAGCTGGCCAGCGTGGTCAGGACGTAGGTCAGCATGTAGAACAGCGACGCGCCATAGGCGGCGGACGACAGTTCCGGCTTGCCCGCCACCGAACCCGACATCAGGCCCAGGAGCACGAAGCCCATGTGCGAAATGGTCGAGTAAGCCAGCATGCGCTTGAAGTTGGTTTGCACGATGGCGGTCAGGTTACCGATGGCCAGCGACAGCACCGCCAGGATCATCAGCATCGGCTGCCAGTCGGCGGCCAGCCCATGCAGGCCGTCCACCAGCAGGCGCAGCGTGATGGCAAAGGCGGCCAGCTTGGGTGCGCCGCCCAGGATCAGCGTGACGGCGGTCGGCGAACCTTGGTAGACGTCCGGCACCCACATGTGGAACGGCACGGCGCCCAGCTTGAAGGCCAGGCCCGACACCAGGAACACGATGCCGAACACCAGCGCCATCTTCTCGGCCTTGCCGGCGGCGATGACCTTGGACACTTCGGCCAGGTCCAGGTGACCCGTGGCGCCGTAGACCATCGACATGCCGTACAGCAGGAAGCCCGATGCCAGCGCGCCCAGCACGAAGTACTTCATGGCGGCTTCGGTGGCCACGACGTCGTCGCGGCGCAGTGCGATCAGCGCGTACAGCGCCAGCGACATCAGTTCCAGGCCCAGGTAAATGGAAATCAGGTTCCCGGAGGAAATCATGACCATCTGGCCCAGCAGCGCGAACAACGTCAGGACGTAGAGCTCGCCGCCCTTGAGCATGTCACGCACTTGGGCGTAGACACGACCGTACACCAGCGTGGCGCCCACGGCGATGTAGGAGGCGATCTTCAGCAGGTGCGACAGTTCGTCGGTGACGTACAGGCCGTTGAAGGTTGCGCCCGTCACGCCGTTCTTCCATTGCACGGCCGACACAACGGTCAGCACGCCCAATACCAGCATGGTCAGCAGGAACGTCGGCTTGCGCTCGGGGTGATTGCTGACCGCGTCGACGAGCAGGATAGCCAGGCCGGAAACCAGCAGAAGGATTTCCGGCGCCGCCAGGGCGAAATCGATTTGGGATTGCATCATTGTCTTGTCTTACAGTTTCGAGACGGCAACGTGTTGCAGCAGGGCCTCGACCGACACGTGCATGACGTCGGTAAAGGGCTTGGGATAGATCCCCATGTACAACACGGCGATCGCCATCACGCCAAGAATCACAAATTCGCGGCGGTTGATATCGGTCAGCTCGCGGACGTGGTCATTGGCGATGTCGCCCAGGACCACACGCTTGACCATCCACAGCGAATACGAAGCACCCAGGATCAGGGCGGTAGCCGCCAACAGGCCGATCCAGAAGTTGTGCTCGACGGCGCCCATGATCACCATGAACTCGCCGACGAAACCGCTGGTGGCCGGCAGGCCGCTGTTGGCCATCGAGAACAGGATGAAGAACGTCGCGAAGCGCGGCATCACGTTGACCACGCCGCCGTAATCGGCGATGCGGCGCGAGTGCATGCGGTCATAGAGCACGCCGATACACATGAACATGGCGCCCGACACGAAGCCGTGGGAAATCATCTGCACGATGGCGCCTTCGACGCCGGCCGTGTTGAAGATGAAGAAGCCCAGCGTCACGAAACCCATGTGGGCGACGGACGAATAAGCCACCAGCTTCTTCATGTCTTCCTGGATGATCGCGACCAGGCCGATGTAGATCACCGCGATGAGCGACAGCGTGATCATCAAGCCCGCCAGGCTGTGCGAGGCGTCAGGCGTGATCGGCAGCGAGAAGCGCAGGAAGCCATAGGCGCCCAGCTTCAGCATGATCGCGGCCAGCACGATGGAGCCGCCCGTGGGCGCTTCCACGTGAGCGTCCGGCAACCACGTGTGCACCGGCCACATCGGCACCTTCACCGCGAACGCCGCCAGCAGCGCCACGAAGATCAGGATCTGCGGGGTCTGGCCAAGCTTGACCTGGTGCCAGGTCAGGATGTCGAACGAACCGCCCGATGCGTGCCACAGGTAGATGAACGCGATCAGGGTCAGCAGCGAACCCATCAGCGTGTACAGGAAGAACTTGAACGCCGCATACACGCGGTTCGGTCCGCCCCAGACGCCGATGATGATGTACATCGGGATCAGCGTGGCTTCGAAGAACACGTAGAACAGCATGCCGTCCAGCGCGGCGAACACGCCCACCATCAGACCCGACAGGATCAGGAAGGCGGCCATGTACTGCGACACGCGGCTGGTGATGACTTCCCAGCCGGCCAGCACCACGATGATGGTGATGAACGCGGTCAGGAGGACAAACCACAACGAAATGCCGTCGATGCCCAGGTGGTAATTGACGTTGAAAGCTTCGATCCACGAGGCCTTTTCCACGAACTGCATGGCGGCCGTGGTGTTGTCAAAACCGGTGTAGAGCGGAATCGTGACGAGGAAGCCGGCAAAGGCGCCGACCAGCGACAGGCCGCGCGTCAGACCGGGACGGTCGTCACGGCCCACCGCCAGCACCAGCAGGCCGAATACGATCGGGACAAAGATCGCAAGCGTGAGCCAGGGGAAAGTGTTGGATGCCATCTCGCTTGCCATCATTGGGGAATCAGCACAAAGAAAGTCACCAGCGCCATGATGCCGATGATCATCGCGAACGCGTAGTGATAGATGAAGCCGGATTGCAGGTGGCGGCTGACCGCTGCCACCCAACCCACGACGCGGGCGCTACCGTTGACCAGCAGGCCATCGATGATGCCGCGGTCGCCGGTATTCCACAGGCCACGGCCCAGGGCGCGCAGGCCGCGAGCGATGATCTGCTCGTTGACCCAATCCACGTAGTACTTGTTTTCAAGCACCTTGTTGACGCCGGACAGGCTGGACTTGATCGCGGCCGGAACCTTGGGATTGATCAGGTAGCAGTACCAGGCAATGACGAAACCGGCAACGACCAGCCAGAACGGCAGCGTCTGGAACGCATGCAGGCCATAGGCGACCCAGCCGTGCCATTCTTCTTGCAGTTCGTGCATGGCCGGATGCTGCGGCAGCACCGTGATCACGCCGTTGAAGAACTTGCCGAACAGCATCGGATCAACCGCCCAGGCGCCAACCAGCACCGACGGAATCGCCAGCAGGATCAGCGGCAGCGTCACCACCCAGGGCGACTCATGCGGCTTGCCGCCATGATGGCCGTGGCCGTGGTCATCGTGACCGTGACCGTGGTCGTCATGGGCATGGTCGTCGTGGCCGTGGCCGTGACCGTGGTCGGTGGTGTCAAAGCGTTCTTTGCCGTGGAAGACCAGGAAGTACACGCGGAACGAGTACAGCGACGTCACGAACACACCGATCAGCACGGCGTAGTACGCGAAGCTTGCGCCCCAGACGTTGGCGTGGCCGGCGGCTTCGATGATGTTCTCCTTCGAGTAGAAACCCGAGAAGAACGGCGTGCCGACCAGGGCCAGCGTGCCCAGCAGGAAGGTGATCCAGGTGATGGGCATGTACTTGCGCAGGCCGCCCATGTTGCGGATGTCCTGGTCGTGGTGCATGCCGATGATGACCGAACCGGCGCCCAGGAACAGCAGTGCCTTGAAGAACGCGTGGGTCATCAGGTGGAAAATGGCCACCGAGTAGGCCGAGGCGCCCAGCGCGACGGTCATGTAGCCCAGCTGCGACAGCGTGGAATACGCAACGACGCGCTTGATGTCCGTCTGGATGATGCCCAGGATGCCCAGGAACAGCGCGCCGATCGCGCCGATCACGATGATGAACGACAGCGCCACGTCCGACAGCTCGAACAGGGGCGAGAAGCGCGCCACCATGAAGATACCGGCCGTCACCATGGTGGCGGCGTGGATCAGCGCGGAGATCGGGGTCGGGCCTTCCATCGAGTCGGGCAGCCAGGCGTGCAGCGGAACCTGGGCCGATTTGCCCATGGCGCCGATGAACAGGCAGATACACGCCACCGTCAGCAGCATCCAGTCAGAACCCGGCAGGGTCATCGTGGCCAGCTTGTCGGCTTGGGCGAAGACGTCGCCGTAGTGCATCGTGCCGGCGTACGCGAACAACAGGCCGATACCCAGCACGAAGCCGAAGTCGCCGACGCGGTTGATCAGGAATGCCTTCATGTTGGCGAAGATGGCCGTCGGGCGGGTGTACCAGAAACCGATCAGCAGGTACGACACCAGGCCCACCGCTTCCCAGCCGAAGAACAGCTGCACCATGTTGTTCGACATCACCAGCATCAGCATGGAGAACGTGAACAGCGAGATATACGAGAAGAAGCGCTGGTAGCCGGGATCATCGGCCATGTAGCCGATGGTGTAGATGTGCACCATCAGCGACACGGACGTGACCACGACCATCATCATGGCCGACAGCGGATCGATCAGGAAGCCGATTTCCAGCTTGGTCTGGCCGATCAGGCTCCAGGTGTAGACCGCGCCGTCAAAGCGCAGGCCGTTGAGCACGTCGCCCAACACCACCACCGAACCGATGGCGGAGATGAGTACGCCAAGAATGGTGATGACGTGCGACGCGCGGCGGCCGATGGGACGGCCCAGGAAGCCGGTGCCGAAAAGGCCCGCGAGAATTGCTCCGGCCAGCGGTGCCAGCGCGATGAGCAAGTAGAGATTGGGTGAGCTAGACATTTTCTTCCAATACCCCGTCAGCCCTTCAGGCGATCGAGTTCGTCAACGTTGATCGTGTTCAGGTTGCGGAACAGCAGCACCAAAATGGCCAGGCCGATCGCCGCTTCAGCGGCGGCCACGGTCAGGATGAAGAACACGAACACCTGGCCGGCGGTATCGCCGAACCAGCTAGAGAACGCCACGAAGTTCATGTTGACGGCCAGGAGCACGAGCTCGATGGACATCAAGAGAATGATCAGGTTGCGGCGGTTCAGGAAGATGCCGAAGATCCCGATGGCGAACAGGATCGCCCCAAGGATCAGATAGTGAGCCAGCGTCAGCGTCATTGTTTTTCTCCTTCGGGCGCAGCGGCGGCGGCGGACGTTCCGTCACGCTTGGCCTGGGCACGCTCGCTTTGGGCGGGCATGTTGACCATGCGGAAGCGGTCCTTCGAACGGACGCGCACGGCGGCTACCGGATCGTTGTACTTCACGTCGCGGCGGCGGCGCAGGGTCAGCGCAATCGCGGCGACCATACCCACCAGCAGCAGCGCGGCGCCCACTTCAATGGCGTAGACATACTGCGTGTACATGACTTCGCCAAGCGCGCGAGCGTTGTTGTAGTCGCCGGCAACCGGGGCTTGCGGACCCGAACCGTACCAGGTGGAACCCAGCACGAAGGACATTTCCAGCACCAGCACCAGACCGATCACCAGGCCCAGCGGCAGGTAGGTCTTCATGCCCTGGCGCATGGTGTCCATGCGAATGTCCAGCATCATCACGACGAACAGGAAGAGCACCATCACGGCGCCCACGTAAACCAGGACCAGCAGCAACGCCAGGAACTCGGCGCCCAGCAGCATCCACAGCATGGCTGCGTTGGAGAATGCCAGGATCAGGTGAAGTACGGCGGTGACCGGGCTGCGCGCGGTGATCACGCGGAACGCCGCGATCACCAGCACGGCGGCCAGTATGTAGAAAAGGACAGTGGTAAAAGTCATGGATCAGACCCTGGGCTTCAACGGTAAGGAGCGTCGTCGGCCCGGCGGCGGGCGATGTCGGCTTCGTAGCGATCGCCCACGGCGAGCAGCATGTCTTTGGTGAAATACAGGTCGCCGCGCTTTTCACCGTGGTATTCGTGGATATGGGTTTCCACGATCGAGTCCACGGGGCAGCTTTCCTCACAGAAGCCGCAGAAAATGCACTTGGTCAGATCGATGTCGTAACGCGTGGTGCGGCGGGTGCCGTCCTCGCGCTGGTCCGATTCGATGGTGATCGCCAAGGCCGGGCACACGGCTTCACACAGCTTGCACGCAATGCAGCGCTCTTCCCCGTTGGGGTAGCGGCGCAACGCGTGCAGGCCGCGGAATCGCGCCGACGTCGGCGTTTTTTCCTGCGGGTAACGCAAGGTGACCTTGCGCTTGAAAAAGTACTTGCCCGTCAGGCGCATGCCCTTGAGCAACTCGGTCAGCATCAGGCTGCCGAAGAAATCTTTGATCGCTTCCATATCCTGCCTCTGCCTGGCGGCTTAGCGCCAAATGTTCCAGGGCGTCTGCATCCAGATCGCCACCACGACCAGCCAAACGCCGGTCAGCGGGATGAAGATTTTCCAACCCAAACGCATGATCTGGTCATAGCGGTAGCGCGGGAACGAAGCGCGGAACCACACAAACAACGAGACCACAACGAACGTCTTCAGACCCAGCCAGATCCAACCCGGAATCCAGGTCAGCGGCGCGATGTCGATCGGGGAAGCCCAGCCGCCCAGGAACATGATCGACGCCATGCAGGACAGCAGGATCATGTTGGCGTATTCACCCAGGAAGAACAGGGCGAAGGCCATACCCGAGTACTCGACCATGTGGCCGGCCACGATTTCCGATTCGCCTTCGACGACGTCGAACGGGTGACGGTTGGTTTCAGCCACGATAGCCACGACGTAGATCACGAACAGCGGCAACAGCGGCAGCCAGTTCCAGGACATGAACGTCAGGCCCTTGTCGGCAAACCAGCCGCGGTTCTGGACGTTGACGATCTCGGACATGTTCAGGCTGCCCGACACCAGCAGCACCGTGACAAGCACGAAGCCGATGGCCAGTTCGTAGGACAGCATCTGTGCCGAAGCGCGCAGCGCGCCCAGGAAGGCGTACTTGGAGTTCGACGCCCAGCCCGCAACGATCACGCCATATACGCCGATCGACGTAATAGCCATGATGTACAGCAGGCCGGCGTTGACGTTGGCCAGCACGACATCGGGACCAAAAGGAATCACGGCCCAGGCAGCCAGCGCGGGCATCAGCGTGACCACGGGGGCCACGACGAACAGCACCTTGTTGGCTTCGCTGGGGACGATGACTTCCTTGGTCAGCAGCTTGAACACGTCGGCAAACGGCTGCAACAGCCCCCTGAACCCGACACGGTTCGGACCCACGCGCACATGCATGGCGCCGATCATCTTGCGTTCCCAGTACGTCAGGTACGCAACGCACAGAATGATCGGCACGGCGATGATCACAATCTTGATGAGGGTCCAGAGGACCATCCAAACCGTCGGGCCCAGCAATTCCTGCCCGTGGCTCTCAAGAACATTAAGCCATTCCATCAGGCACGCTCCACGCTGAGTTGACCGAATGCGCCACCCAGGGCTGCGGTGTTTTCAAAGGCTGCGGAAATGCGCACGGCGCGATCGGCCACGGCATCGTCCTGCACGGTTTCAAGTTCGACGGCGCCTTCAGCACCGGCCACGCGCACCTTGACCCCGGCCGTCAGGCCCAGGCTGGCGAGCGTGCGGCCGTTCATGGCGGCGGCAGGCTTGCGGGATGCCGGGGCTGCTTGCAGCGGCTCGGAGCGGCGGACCATGGCGTCGGTGCGATAGATCGGCACATCGGCCACGCGTTCCAGGCCGGTCAGCGGTTGGCCCAGGCCCAACGGCGCCTTGACGTCGTTGGACAAGCGGCCTTCGATGCCGCCGGCCAGCGCGGCATCGCGCACCGATTCCGACGTTTCATCGTCAAAGCCGGCCAGATGCAGCACGTTGCCCAGCACGCGCAGAACCTTCCAGCCCGGACGCGTCTGACCCATCGGTGCAACCGTGCCCTTGAAGCTTTGGGCCAGGCCTTGCGCGTTGACGAAGGTGCCCGACGTTTCGGTGAACGGCGACACCGGCAACATGACGTCGGCCCACTCGGCGGCTGCCGAACGGTACGGCGTCAAGGCCACGGCGAACTGCGCGCCGCGCAGCGCGGCGATGGCTTGCTGGCCGTTATCGGCGTCCAGCAGCGGTTCGGCGTGCAACACGATGTAGGCCTTGAGCGGCTCGGCCAGCATGGCAGCGGCGGTCTTGCCGCCCTTGCCCGGCACGGCGCCGGCCAGGTAACCGCCGACGGTGTTGCCGCCGGAAGTCAGGAAGCCGAACTTGCCACCGGCCAGGTTTGCCACGGCGCGGCCGTTGGCGGCCAACGTCGTCGCTTGCGCACTGGCCACGGCCATGTTGCCCAGCAGCACGGCGGTGTTGGCGCCGGAAGCCAGGCTGGCGGCGATGAGCTTGGCGTTTTCGCCCGGGGTGACCGAGGCGAATTCGGCCGGCACGGCCTGTTCCTTGGCTTGCGCCAGGGCGACGGCCACTTCGGCCAGCGCGCGCGGCAGCTCGGACGGCGTCACGGTGATGCGGGCAGCGACGGGCATCAGGGGATCGTCAGCGGCGCTGTCGACCATCAGGATCTGCGTGCCGCGCTTGGCGGCCTGGCGCAGGCGTTGCGCCATCAGCGGGTGATCCTTGCGCAGGAACGAGCCGACGACCAGGACGCGGTCCAGGTTGTCGAGTTCTGCGATGGGCATGCCCAGCCACGGCGCACCGGTCAACGCGGCGTCAAAGGCCGGGTCGGTCTGGCGCAGGCGGAAGTCGATGTTCTCGGAACCCAGCGCGCGGACCAGGCGGCCCAGCAACGCATATTCTTCCGTGGTGGCGTATTCGGACGCCAACGCGCCGATCTGGCCGGCGCCAAAGCTGTCACGAACGCGCGACAGGCCTTGCGCCACGGCTTGCAGCGCGTCAGCCCACGAGGCTTCCTGCCACTTGCCGTCGGTGCCCTTGATCATCGGGGCGGTCAGGCGGTCGTCGCTGTTCAGGCCTTCGTACGAGAAGCGGTCGCGGTCGCTGATCCAGCATTCGTTGACGGCGTCGTCTTCGAAAGGAACCACGCGCATGACGCGGTCGCCCTTGACCTGAACCACCAGGTTGGCGCCCAGGCTGTCGTGCGGGCTGACCGAACGGCGGCGGGCCAGTTCCCAGGTGCGGGCGCTGTAGCGGAAAGGCTTGGAGGTCAGCGCGCCCACCGGACAGATGTCGATCATGTTGCCCGAGAGCTCGGACTCGATCGAGCGGCCGACGAACGTCGTGATCTCGGAGTGTTCGCCACGGCCCAGCATGCCCAATTCCATGACGCCGGCGATTTCCTGGCCGAAGCGCACGCAGCGGGTGCAGTGGATGCAGCGCGTCATTTCCTCGGCGGAAACCAGCGGACCCAGGTCCTTGTGGAACACGACGCGCTTTTCCTCTTGGTAACGCGAGGACGAGCCACCGTAGCCCACGGCCAGATCCTGCAACTGGCATTCGCCGCCCTGATCGCAGATCGGGCAGTCGAGGGGGTGATTGATAAGCAAGAATTCCATCACCGACTTCTGAGCGGCGCGAGCCTTTTCAGAGCAGGTGTGGACGACCATGCCGTTAGTCACGGGCGTGGCGCAGGCGGGCAGCGCCTTGGGCGCTTTTTCCACTTCAACCAGGCACATCCGGCAGTTGGCCGCGATGGACAGTTTCTTGTGGTAGCAGAAATGCGGCACGTAAAGCCCGACTTTCTGAGCGGCATGCATGACCATGCTGCCTTCGGGCACTTCGACCTGATTGCCGTCGACGGTTAGTTCAACCATTGCTGTTCCTGAGACCTACAGATATTGCGGGACCACACAAGACTTATGCTCGATGTGGTGCGCGAATTCGTCGCGAAAATGCTTGAGGAAGCCACGGACGGGCATGGCGGCGGCGTCACCCAGGGCGCAGATGGTGCGGCCCATGATGTTGCCTGCCACGTTGTCCAGCAAGTCCAGATCTTCCGGACGGCCGTGACCGTTTTCGATGCGATGCACCATGCGGTAGAGCCAGCCGGTGCCTTCGCGGCACGGCGTGCACTGGCCGCAGCTTTCCTCGAAATAGAAGTACGACAGACGCAGCAGTGACTTCACCATGCAACGCGTTTCGTCCATGACGATCACAGCGCCGGAGCCCAGCATCGAGCCGGCCTTGGCGATGGAGTCATAGTCCATCGTGCATTCCATGATGATGTCGGCCGGCAGCACCGGGGCGCTGGATCCGCCAGGGATCACCGCCTTCAGTTTCTTGCCGCCGCGCATGCCGCCCGCCAGTTCCAGCAGCGTCGAGAACGGGGTGCCCAGCGGGATCTCGTAGTTGCCGGGGCGTTCGACGTCGCCGGTGATCGAGAACAGCTTGGTGCCGCCGTTGTTCGGCTTACCGACTTCCAGGTAGGCCTGGCCGCTATTACGGATGATCCACGGCACCGCCGCGAACGTTTCCGTGTTGTTGATCGTGGTGGGCTTGCCGTACAGGCCGAAGCTGGCCGGAAACGGTGGCTTGAAGCGCGGTTGGCCCTTCTTGCCTTCCAGCGATTCCAGCAGCGCGGTTTCTTCGCCACAGATGTAGGCGCCGTAGCCGTGGAACGCGTGCAGCTGGAAGCTGTAGTCCGAACCCAGGATCTTGTCGCCCAGGAAGCCGGCGGCGCGCGCCTCTTCCAGCGCTTCCTCGAAGCGTTCGTACACTTCGAAGATTTCGCCGTGGATGTAGTTGTAGCCGACGCTGATGCCCATGGCGTAGGCCGCGATCGCCATGCCTTCAATCACGATGTGCGGATTGAAGCGCAGGATGTCGCGGTCCTTGAACGTGCCCGGCTCGCCTTCGTCCGAGTTGCAGACGAGGTACTTTTGGCCGGGGAACGCGCGCGGCATGAAGCTCCACTTCAGGCCGGTCGGGAAACCCGCGCCGCCACGGCCGCGCAAACCCGATGCCTTGACTTCGGCGATCACGTCTTCCGGCTTCATGCCGGTGGTCAGGATCTTCTTCAGGGCTTCGTAGCCGCCGCGCTTGACGTAGTCTTCCAGGCGCCAGTTGGCGCCGTCGACGTCGGCCATGATCTGCGGCTTGATGTGCCGGCCATGCAGGCACATCGAATTGGACAGGTCGTTCAGCGGATTGGGATCAAGCCCTTGCGCGAACTGCTTGTACAGGTCGGGCGCGTTCATGCCGACTCTCCTTGGACCTTGAGGGCCGCGACCAGCGCGTCCAGCTTCTCGTCGGTCATGCGCACGCACATATGCTTGTTGTTCACGATCAGCACGGGGGAATCGCCGCAGGCGCCCATGCATTCGCCTTCAACCAGCGTGAACTGGCCGTCGGCGGTGGTTTGACGGTAGTCGACACCCAGCTTGCGCTTGAGGTATTCGCCGGCACGGTCGCCATCGCGCAAGGCACAGGGCAGGTTCGTGCAGACGGCGATCTTGTTCTTGCCGACGGGCTTGACGTCGAACATGTTGTAGAACGTGGCGACTTCCTGCACCGCGATGGGCGGGACGCCAATGTAATTGGCCACATCTTCAATGGTTTCGGTAGCCAACCAGCCCTTCTCTTCTTGCGCGATGGCAAGCGAGGCCATGATGGCGGACTGCCGCTGGTCGGCCGGGAACTTCGCGAGTTCTCGGTCGATTTTCTGGTAGGCCTGTTCGGAAAGCAGCATAGTTTGAATCCGGGTTATGCGGGCGTGCTCGTGACTGTCTGGGCGGATCAGCGATCGATCTCGCCGAAAACGATGTCCTGCGTACCAATGATGGTGACGGCGTCGGCGATCATGTGACCGCGCGACATTTCATCCAACGATTGCAGGTGGACAAAGCCGGGGGCCCGAATCTTCAGGCGGTAAGGCTTGTTGGCGCCGTCCGACACCAGATAGATGCCGAACTCGCCCTTGGGGTGCTCCACCGAGGCATACGCCTCGCCCGGGGGCACGTGGAAACCTTCGGTGAAGAGCTTGAAGTGGTGAATCAGCTCTTCCATGTTGGTCTTCATGGCGGTGCGCTTGGGCGGGGCGATCTTGTGATTCTCGATCATGACCGGGCCCGGATTGTTGCGCAGCCATTCCACGCACTGGCGGATGATGCGGTTACTTTCACGCATTTCAGCGATGCGGACCAGATAGCGGTCGTAGCAGTCGCCGTTGACACCCACGGGGATGTCGAAATCGAGCAGGTCATAGACTTCGTAGGGCTGCGTCTTGCGCAAGTCCCAGGCGACGCCGGAGCCGCGCAGCATCGGGCCGGTAAAGCCCAGCGCCTTGGCGCGATCGGGGTCGACCACGCCGATGCCCACCAGGCGCTGCTTCCAGATGCGGTTGTCGGTCAGCAGCGTTTCGTACTCGTCGACGCAGGCCGGGAAGCGGTTGGTGAAGTCTTCGATGAAGTCCAGCAGCGAGCCGGAACGCGCGTCATTCATGATGCGCATTTCTTTGTCGCCACGGTATTTGCTGGTGTCGCCGTACTGCGGCATCGTGTCCGGCAAATCGCGGTAGACGCCGCCCGGACGATAGTAGGCCGCGTGCATGCGGGCGCCCGAGACCGCTTCGTAGCAGTCCATCAGGTCTTCGCGTTCACGGAAGGCGTACAGGAACACGGCCATCGCGCCCACGTCCAACGCGTGCGAACCCAGGGACATCAGGTGGTTCAGCAGGCGCGTGATTTCGTCGAACATCACACGGATGTACTGGGCGCGCAGCGGGGCTTCAACGCCCAGCAGCTTTTCGATGGCCATGACGTAGGCGTGCTCGTTGCACATCATGGACACGTAGTCCAGGCGGTCCATGTAGGGCAGCGCCTGGATGTAGGTCTTGTGCTCGGCCAGCTTTTCAGTGGCGCGATGCAGCAGGCCGATGTGCGGGTCGGCGCGCTGGATGACTTCGCCGTCCAGTTCAAGCACCAGGCGCAACACACCGTGCGCGGCCGGATGCTGAGGACCGAAGTTAAGCGTGTAGTTCTTGATTTCTGCCATGATTTAACGCCCCAAGCCGTAGGAGTCTTCGCGGACCACGCGCGGAGTGATCTCGCGCGGATCGATCGTGACCGGCTGGTAAATGACGCGCCGTTGTTCGGGGTCGTAACGCATTTCGACGGTGCCGGACAGCGGGAAGTCCTTGCGGAACGGATGGCCGATGAAGCCGTAATCGGTCAGGATGCGGCGCAGGTCGGGGTGACCTTCGAAGACGATGCCGTACAGGTCGAACGCCTCGCGCTCGAACCAGCCCACGGCCGGCCAGCATTCCATCAGCGACGCCACGATCGGGAATTCGTCATCGGCGGCCCAGGTACGTACACGCAGGCGCCAATTGTGTTCGATCGACAGCAGGTGGATCACCACGGCGAAACGCGCGCGGTGCACCTTGGCGCTGGGTTCCTCGGGCAGCTGGCGCGTGCCGTTGCCCCAGGTCAGGTAGTCGACGCCACAGAGGTCGATACAGGTTTCAAAGCGCAGGCCGGCTTCGGTGCGCAGCTTGTTGCAGACCGAGAACCATTGCTGCGCGGGCACTTCGAGCGTGAGCTCGCCCAACGCCTCGGTCAGCGCAATATCGGCGCCGAGGGTGGTCTGCAAATTGTTTTTCAGGGTTTCGAGCCTGGTCATCATCTTGTACGCTTAGGTGAACCGATACGCTGGTATCGCAGGGCCGGCGGCAAGGACTGCCGCGGACGGGGCGAGAGATCAGCGCGCAATCGTGTTGGTCAGACGGATCTTGTTCTGCATTTGCAGCAAGCCGTAGACCAGCGCCTCGGCCGTGGGCGGGCAGCCCGGCACGTAGACGTCTACCGGTACGATGCGGTCGCAGCCACGAACCACCGAATACGAGTAGTGGTAGTAGCCGCCGCCATTGGCACAGGAGCCCATGGACACGACCCAACGCGGCTCGGGCATCTGGTCGTAGACCTTGCGCAGCGCCGGCGCCATCTTGTTGCACAGCGTGCCAGCAACGATCATCAGATCGGACTGACGCGGACTGGGACGGAAGATGATGCCGAATTGGTCCAGGTCATAACGGGCCGCGCCCGCGTGCATCATCTCAACCGCGCAACAGGCCAGACCGAAGGTCATGGGCCACATGGAGCCGGTCTTCGCCCAATTAAGGAACTTGTCGGCGCTGGTTGTGATGAACCCTTGCTTGAGAATGCCGTCTATAGCCATATTCGTCTCTGATAGCGTGCGGTGAAGAAAAACCCGTGGGGGTTTATTCCCAGTCCAGCGCGCCCTTTTTCCATTCGTAGATGAAGCCGACGGTCAACACGGCTAGGAAAACCATGACCGTCCAGAAACCGACGAGTCCGACTGTGCCCTGGGCGATGGCCCACGGGAACAGGAACGCGATTTCCAGGTCGAAAAGAATGAACAAAATCGCCACCAGGTAGTAGCGCACGTCAAACTTCATGCGGGCGTCTTCGAACGCTTCGAAGCCGCACTCATAGGGCGACAGCTTCTCAGCGTAGGGACGCCGCGGGCCAAGGAGGGAGCCGGCCGTTAGAAGCGCGAACCCGATAAGGGTGGCCACTACGATAAACAGCAGGACGGGAAAATACTGTTGCAGGTTCATTCAGGCGTCCGTCAAATGCGCAAACCTTAGGATTGTAGCATTCGCGTGGTTACTTCCGGCTGAACTCTGTAGCTTGAACAACGGGTGAAAGACTGCATTCCTCAAATGGAACAATCGCAGTTTTCGGACCAGAAGCGCAAGCATACAGGACTCAGCTGACAAGCTCCCGAGCGTCATACAAAATCAGAACAAAGCACGAAAAAAAAGCCACCCCGAAGGGTGGCTTTATACGAACGAGCCGCAGCCCGTTCGTTCGCTTGCGCTTTATATCCAGACAGGGCTTGCGCCCTGCATTGGATTAGAAGCGGTGACGGACGCCCACGCCGACGGCGGTCGACTTCAGGTCGTCCACGAAGGCGTAGTTCTTGGCGTACGAACCGTAGGCGTACAGGTTGGTGCGCTTGGACAGGTCGTAGGTGTAGCCCAGCGAGTAGACTTGGGTCGACTCATCGCCGCCGGTCAACTTGGTGTTGCTGGGATCAACCATTTGCCACGAACCGAACAGGCTGCTTGCGCCGCCGATCGGGGCGGACAGGCCGACCATGTACGAGTTGGCCTTGAAGCCGTCAGCGAAAGCGTTAGCACCGAAGTTCACGCTGCCGATGTTGGTGTCGACGCCTTGACCAGCGAACCAGCCGTCGGTCGTGCGAGCGTAGGCCAGAGCCAGCTTCACAACTTCGAAGTCGTACGAACCGCCGATGGCGTACTGACGCGGGGTGGCGTCAACCGAAGCCGACGACAGCTTGTTCGAGGCGTTCAGTTGGTCGTACGTCAGGGCGACGTTCAGGGGGCCGTTGACGTAGCGCAGACCGGTCGTGATGGCGCGGGTGTTGTCGGCGGTCTTGAAGCCGGTTTGAGCAGCGTTGGTGTCGTTCACGTTGAACGAGTAGCCGACGCCGAACTGGAAGCCGCTGAACGACGGGGTCTGATACATGACCATGTTGTCGTAGCGGTTCGTGTTGGCGGCGCTCAGAGCCACGCCGATGTTAGCTTGACCGAAGCCAGCGCCGAACGGGTCGATCGAGCCGAAGTACTTCGACGCGATGTTGGTTTGGCGACCGAAGTCCAGTTGACCCCAGCTGTCGCTGGCCAGACCGACGGTGGCTTGACGACCGAACAGGCGGCCGCCTTGAGCGGAGTTGCCGTTACCGGAGTTGAAACCCGATTCCAGTTGGAAAACAGCGCGCAGGCCGTCACCCAGGTCTTCCGAACCACGCAGACCCCAGCGCGAACCGTTCTGGACGCCGTTGATCATGCCGAAACGGCTGCCGTTCGCCGCATCGTTCGGGGCGCCGCTGATCTTGTTGTAGCCGAGGCCCGTGTCGATGATGCCGTACAGGGTGACAGACGTTTCTGCCTGGGCGACACCGGCAAAACCGGCGAGCAGGGCGGCAGCGAGCAGAGTCTTTTTCATTTAAGAAATCTCCGTTGATTTGAGTGACAAGAGCAGCAATCCAGCAAACCAGCCTGCCGCCCCCCTAACTCCGCGAAGGGAAGTTGACGCTATTGCATCAAAAATCGAGGGGACTGGCTATGGTCGGCATCAGAAAAGTGCAGGTTTGCGACACCCCTGTTGGGATCTTGCAACATCGCGATGGTGCCGCTCCAGTGGTGTTAGGGCTAACCCGACCCCAAACGGGTAAGCACGTATCCATGCGACTTTCAGCCCTGCCCCTAATTATTCGGGGCGTTTTCCCGGCTGTCTTTCAGGCGCCTTTCGCGCACCAACACATCGGCTTTGTACACGGAAATCGGTTTTGCCCCCGTGAACAGGCATCGCGCCGACTGTGACCGCGCCACATTTCCATAACATTGTTATTTATAAAAATCGTCGATATTATTCCCTGCATCCCTGCCCCCCTGCCCCCTTTTCCTCTGCCCATGCCCGTATCCCCATCCGACCAACCGGAACGCAATGAGCGCAGCGAGCGCAATGAACGCCTCAACGCGCTGCGTCGACAGATGATTCTGGATGCCGCGCAGCGCGTCTTCGCGCGCGACGGCCTGGAAAAGACCACGATCCGGGCAATCGCGAAGGAAGCCGGCTGCACCACGGGCGCGATCTACCCCTGGTTTGCCGGCAAGGAAGCGCTTTATGGCGAACTGCTGGACGAGTCGCTGCTGGGCCTGCACGACCATCTGGCTGACGCGGCAGCCTGGCCCGCTTCCGGGGCGGCGCGCAAGACCATTCACACCTTTTTCGAGTACTACGCCCAGCGCCCCACGGATTTTTCGCTGGGCCTGTACCTGTTCCAGGGGCTGGGGCCGCGCGGCCTGGGCAGGGACATGGACGAAAAGCTCAACGCCCGGCTGCGCCAATGCGTGGACCATATCGGCGCCGCGCTGGCGCGTACCAAGTCCTGGGACCCGGCCACCGTGGCGGTCGAACAGATGAACGCGTTCACCTATCTGATGGGACTGTTGCTGTTGCAGCACACGCATCGCTTGAAATCCCTCGGGCAGCAGGCCGACGCCCTGCTGGACCACTATTGCCTTGTCCTGGAGCAACGATGACCGCCGCCCTTCCCGCCACCGACGCCGACGCGCCGCTGATCAGCCTGGCCGACTTTCACATCCTGCTGGCCGACCAGCATCCCTTTTCGCTGCTGTTGGGCATAGACGTCGTGCGCATCGGGCGCGGCACCGCCCGCGCGGTGCTGCCGGCCCGCGAGGCGCACCAGCGGCTGGGCGGCATCGTGGCCGGTCCGATGCTGATGGGACTGGCCGATCTGGCCATGTACGCCGCGGTGGTCGGGGCCACGGGCCAGACGCACGCGGTCACGGCAAGCCTGACCATCAATTTCCTGCGCAAAAGCCCCGCCGGCGCCATCCATGCCGATGCGCGGCTGCTGAAGGTGGGCAGATTGTCCGCCGGCGAAGTCATCCTGACAGGCGAGGGCTCGGACGAACCCGTGGCCCACATCGTGAGCACGTGGTCCGTGCCCAAGCCATGAACCTGCGTATCAGCATCGTAGGCATGGGCGACACCGGCACGATGGCCGCGCGACGCTTGCTGGAAGCCGAACCCGACATTGCGCTGACCCTGTACGACCTGGACCCGGAACGCTGCGAGCCTTTTCGCGGCTCGGCCACGCTGGCCACCTCCGCGCGCGAAGCCTTGATGGAATCAGACACCATCGTGCTGGCCCTGCCGCGCGAACGGGAAATTGACCGCACGCTGGAACGCTTCAGTGATGGCGCGGTGACCGCGCCGATCCGGGGCAAGCTCATCGTGGACCTGGCGCCGCCGCCGCCGGAACGCGCGCACCAGCTGGATCGCGCGGTAGCGCTTGCGGGCGGCCGCTATACCAGCATCCCGGGGTTGGCCGTCGGCGACGCAAGCGGCATCGCGGGCAACGTACAGCGCCGGCTGCTACGCGTCTTGTTGTGCCCGGCCTGATCTGCAATAGCGCTCGGCCACGGCCACGCACAGCGCCAGCCAGGCCAGCGTGACGGCAAAGCCGGCCACCACGTCGCTGGCGAAATGCACTTGCAGCAAGATGCGGCTAAGGCCGATGGCCATGATCAGCGCGCCCGCCGCCGCCACGCACGGCCAGCGCCATTGGGCCGGCGCCAATCGCCACACCAGATAGCAGGCGGTGCCGTATACCGCCATTGCCGCCGACGCATGCCCACTGGGAAAGCTCCAGCCCGCCGCTACCGCGAAGCCGTGATCGTGTTCCGGCCGGACGCGTTCAAACGTGTGCTTCAGCACCCAATTCAGCGCCCCGCCCAAGCCCGTGGCCAGCGCGCAAAATACGGCCAGCCGCCACCACCCGGTCCACAGCAGATAAAGCGTCATCAATACGCTGAGCACGGTCAGGAAGTTGCGGTCGCCCAGATACGTGAACCAGGACAGCAGCCACAGCAGCGACGCGTTCATCGACATGCTCAACGCGTCGGCCAACGCGCCGTCGAAGGCCACCACATCGCCCTGGCTATGCACCGCCCACGCCAGCAACCCAAATATCGCCACCGCCAGCGCCACGCCCGCCACGATGGCGCCGCGGCGGGCGTCAGTCGGCCGGCCCGCCACGACACGGACGGTGTACAGGGCAAAGGCGCCCGTCAACAACGGCAATGCAATGAACAATTCCAGGGCATGGGCCGCGGCCCATTGCGCGTACGGATCTGTCATGGCGCGGTCACCGCTCGACCGTGCTGACCAGCGTCTTGTCGACCGGTGCGAACACGTGGGCGGCTTCGGCATAGTCCCAGCGTTCGACATGGCACATCTGCTGGTCGCCCTCGCCTTCGCGCGTGATCACGTTCACGGAATTGGGCACGCTGCCCCGCACCCGGCTTGAGCACGCCGTACCCGCCTGCACGATCCAGCCTGCCGGCTTGCCCGCCGCCGACAGCGGCAGCACATAGGGCAAGTGGATATGCCCGCCCAACACCAGGTCGATACCCGATTGCGCCCAGGCCGCCAGCGCGCGTTCGCGCCCGTTAAGCAGATTGGACAGGTCGGATTCCACCTTGGCGCGCACGGGATGATGCGCGACGACCACCCGCAACTGCCCGGGGCGCGCCTGCCGCAGGCGCTGCGCCACGCGGGCAATCTGCGCGTCGGAAATTTCGCCGTCCTTATGGCGGCGCGGCCGCGTGGTGTTCACGCCGATAGCCAGCAGGCCGGCATTTTCGAACACCGGCTCCAGCACCGCGCCCAGCGCCCGCTTGTAGTTGCCGTAGGGGTTCAGCACGCGCGCGAACACGTTGATCAGCGGGATGTCGTGGTTGCCCGGCACGGCCAGGACGGGCAGCGACAGGCGTTCGATGAACTTGCGCGCCGCCGCGAATTGCCCGCGCCGCGCGCGCTGCGTGATATCGCCGCTTAACACGACCAGATCCGGGTTCAGCGATCGCGCCAAGTCCAGCGCGGCCTCGACCACAGGTTTGCGCTCGGTGCCGAAATGCGTGTCGGACAATTGCAATATCCGCGTCATGAGCGATCCAGGTATTGCGAATCCGCGGGCACCACCAGCGGCAGCTTTTCGTCGGCCACCTTGAATTCCAGCGGCGTGTTCATCCACGAAATCTCGCCGTCCATCGCGACCTTGACGCGATGGCGCCCCCGAATGCGCACCGTCATGCGGTGAAAGCCGAAGCTGATGACGTGCTCGGCCTCGCCCAGGCGGCTGAAAAGGCCGCGCAGCAGCAGGCCGTACAGCGCCAGCGTGCCCACCGGTTTGACGGTCATGGCCACCAGCCGGTCCCGGTCCAGGTCCTCGGACTCGATACCCACATGTTCCAGCTGCAACTTGTTGTTGCCCACCACCAGCGTCGGCGTGCGCAGGTCGCTTACTTGGCCCTTTTCTTCCAGTTGCAGCCGCAATTGGCGCGGCGCGCGCAGCAGGGTCACCACGCCGGACCACAACGCCACCAGCCGGCTCCGGCCAAAGCGCTGCTTATAGGCCTCGCGGTCTTCCAGCAGCGTGGGATACAGCCCCAGGCTGGCGTTCACAAGAAACAGCCGGCCGTTCAGCTGGCCGACGCGTACCGGCTGGATATGGCCTTGCAGAAAGCCGCGCAGCGCAACGTCGGTGTCTTGCGAGATACCGTAGGCGCGCCCGAAGTAATTGAACGTGCCCTGCGGCAGGATGCCGAACGGCACGCCCTTGCCCAGCACGGTGGCGGCCACGGCGTTCAGCGTGCCGTCGCCGCCCGCCGCGATGACCACGCCTTGTTCGTCTTGCGCGCGCTTGACGGCGGACTGTGCCGTTTCGGTGAGGCGGGTCGGGTCGTCCACCGGCATCAGCGTGTAACGCCTGCCCGCTTCATCGAGAATGCCGCGGATGGTGTCTTGCAGGACCTGCGCGTCGCCGCGCCCCGATCCTGTATTGAGGACGATGAATAGCGGCTCTTGTCCCGTCAGGGATTGCGCTTCGGTGCCTGGGCGCTGGTCGGATGGAGTCATGGGAGAAAGATAGCCCATGCCGGTAAAACGCCGCAAGGCGGCATGCGCTGCGCCGACCCCTCAACGGGCC
>NZ_JBLVOL010000026.1:38587-44203 GCF_053543755.1 Achromobacter semiaridum
GGCCCCGTTCCCCCACGGTCAACGGCCGATGGCGTACGCCTGCATCAGGCGTGGCGTTGCGGCTGCATGTAGCAGCCCGTCTTCATCGCGCGAGGCCGCCGTCAAGCGGCCAACCGACCACTGCGGCAATTCCTCGATCTGATGACCGCGCTGACGCAGCCCGTCGATCACGTCGGCGCCAAAGCTTGCCTCCAGCGCCAGATGGCCCGGCTTGCGATCGCGCGGATAGAACGAAGTGGGAAAGTGCATGGTGTGCGACATCGGCAGGTCGATGGCTTCCTGCAAATTCAGCCCGTGATGCACGTGACGCAGAAAGAACAGCAATTGCCATTGTTCCTGCTGATCCCCGCCAGGCGTGCCGAAAGCCAGGTACGGCTTGCCATCGCGCAGCGCCAAAGACGGCGTCAGCGTCGTGCGCGGCCGCTTGCCCGGCGCCAGCGTGCCCGGCAAGCCCTCTTCCAGCCAGAACATCTGCGCGCGCGTGTTCAGCCCGAAGCCCAGCTCGGGGATCACCGGCGACGACTGGAACCAGCCGCCCGACGGCGTGGCCGAAATCATGTTGCCCCAGCGGTCTATTACGTCCACATGCGTGGTGTCGCCGCGCTTGGCCGACGCGCGCATATCGGCCAGCGTGGGTTCGTTGGTGGCGCTGCCATGCGCCGACACCGACGACAGGCGTTCCAGCGTGTCCATCACGCGCGCCACCTGCGCCTCGAAGCCGGGCACCTGGCCGGGCAACAGATCATGCGAGGCCGTCTCACCGATCAATGCGCGGCGTTCGTCGTTGTAGGCGTCCGACAGCAGGTGCGCCAGCGGCACGTCGATGAAAGCCGGGTCGCCGTAATAGGCTTCGCGATCGGCGAAGGCCAGTTTCATCGCCTCCGTAACCCGGTGGATGAACTCGACGCTGTTCGGGCCCACGCCCGCCAGGTCCATGTTCTTCAACAACGCCAGCGTTTGCAAAAACACCGGCCCTTGGCTCCAGGCGCCCGCCTTGGCTACGGTGTAGCCGTGGTAGTCGTAAGTCAGCGGGGTGTCGTAGCTGGCCGACCAGCCCGCCAGGTCGTCGGCCGTGATGACGCCACGGTGCGTCGTGCCGCTTTCGTCCATGACGTCGGTATTGCGAGCAAAGCGCTCGATTTCCTCGGCAATGAAGCCCCGGTAGAAGGCGTCCCGCGCCGCCTCGATCTGGCGTTCGCGGTCGTTGCCCACGCTTTCTGCCTCTTTCAGCACACGCGTCCACGTGCGCGCCAGAGCCGGATTGCGAAACAGCTTGCGCGCTTCTGGCACCTTGCCGCCGGGTACGTAAACCGCCGCGGTGGTGGGCCAATGGGCTTCAAAGAAATCCTTCAGGCCAGCGATAGTATTGGAGATGCGCGGCATCAGCGCATGCCCGTGTTCGGCGTAATAGATGGCCGGTTCCAGCACATCGCGCACGCGCATCGTGCCGTGGTCGCGCAGCAGCAGCATCCAGGCGTCGAACGCGCCGGGAATCACGGTGGCGAACAAGCCGTTACCCGGAATCAGCTTCAGCCCTTCGGCGCGGTATCGCTCAAGCGTGGCGGCCGCCGGCGTCGTGCCCTGTCCGCACAGCACTTCCAGCTTGCCCGTGCGCGCCGAATAGAAGATGGCCGGCACTTCGCCGGCGGGGCCGACCAGATGCGGCTCAACCACTTGCAGCACGAAGGCCGACGCCGCGCAGGCGTCAAACGCGTTGCCGCCGCGTTCCAGCAGCGACATGCCGGTCGCGCTGGCCAGCCAATGGGTAGAGGTCACGACACCGAAGGTGCCAAGGATTTCCGGGCGAGTCGTAAACATGATGCTTCCTGTAGCGGCGGCGCACGCCGCCCGCAAGTATGAAAAACGGGATCCGAAACCGGATCCCGTCGTTGGTCGCCCGGCTTACTTCTTGGCGACGCTCACACCCTTCAGGCGGATCAGGCCGTCGGGGTAAGGCACAAAGCCTTCAACCTTCTTTTGCACGCCGAAGGTCCACGGCAGATAGAACAGGTAAACGATGGGGCGCTGGTCCTGCATGCGGGTCAACACCTGGTCGTACAGCGCGCGGCGCTTGGCCGTGTCGGCTTCAGCGCGCGCATCGTTAAGCAGCTTGTCCACGCCCGCGTCGCAGAACTTGCCGTCGTTCAGGTTGCCCTTGCAGCTGACGTATTGATGGATATTGCCGCTGGGATCGACCCGGCCCGACCAACCGCTTTGGCCCACTTCAAAGTCGCCGCGCGCCAGCGAAGATTGCAGCGATGCGAATTCCACCGGGCGCAGCGTGATGTCGAAACCGGCCTCGGCACCCATGGCCTGCACCAACTCGAACACCTGCTGCATGGTCGTGTTGTTGCCGAAGGTGATCTCGAACTTCACGCGGTCATAGCCGGCTTCCTTCAACAACGCCTGCGCCTTCTTAGGGTCGCGGCCCTTGTGTTCGAAGGCGGTGTTGTAGGCGAAGCTGGCGGGCGGGAACGGCTGGTAGGCCGGTTGGAACATGCCTTCACCGATCACCTGGTTCAGCACATCGCGGTCGATGGCCAGGTCCAGCGCCTGGCGCACGCGCTTGTCCTTGGCCAACGGGTTGTTGGCGCGCGCGCCATTGCCCAGGTTGACCGAGATCGACTGAAAGCCCAGGCCCGTCACCGGCGCCAGGCGCAGGTTGCCGTCGTCCTTGACTGCCTTGGCGTCGCTGGGCGCCACCCGTTCGATGATGTCCAGGTCGCCCGCGCGCAGGTTGTTCAGGCGCACGGTGTTGTCGGGGATCGGCGTGAAAACCAGGCGGTCGAAATGGAAGTTGGCGGCGTCCCAGTACTTGGGAAATTTCTCCAGCACGATGCGGTCGTTCTGCACGCGCTCCTTGAACTGATACGGGCCGGAACATACCGGCTTGCCCCCTGGGTCCTTATCGAAGCTGGCGGGCGACATCATCATGCCGGCGCGGTCCGACAGCTGCGACAGCAGCGAGGCGTCGGGCTCGGACAGGGTCAGCACCACGGTGTTGGCATCCGGCGCGTCCACGCTGGCGACGGTGGCCAGCTCGCTCTTGCGGTTGCTGTCGGGCAGCGTGCGGGCGCGGTCCAGGTTGGCCTTGACGGCGGCGGCGTTGACCGGCGTGCCGTCATGGAACACGGCATCGGCGCGCAGCTTGAATGTCAGCGTTTTGTTGTCCGGGCCTATCGTCCAGGACTGCGCCAGTTGGGGCACGATCTTCAAGTCGGGGGTGATGTCGACCAGCTTGTCGCACAGCGAGGCAAAGACAATGCGGCCCACGAAGGTGCGCGCGCGCACCGGGTCCAGCACGTCCGGGTCGTCCTGCAGACCGATACGCAGGGTGGACTGGGCTTGCGCCAGACCGCTGGCCAGCATTCCCGCCATGGCCATGGCGAGGCAAAGTTTACGCATGAGTGTTCTCCGTCGTTGCATCTGTGGAATTCTGCGCCAGGCGCGCGGCGATTGTATAGAGCGGTGGCCGTCTGGCTGCTAAACACGGCCCACGACCGGCCGCCTCGCGGACGCCGGGTGGCTGGGAAATCAAGGCAGGCGGCAAGGGGCGGAAAAGTCCACCGCCGCCGTCACGGACTCGCGCAGCCGGGCAACCAGCGGCCGCGCGTCGTCGCGCCGGTACTGGAACGAATACGGCAACGCGGCCGGCTCGGGGTCGCCTTGCAGCACACGCAGGCTGCCTTCCGCTTGCAAGGCCTGGGCCCAATGTTCGGGTATCAGCCCTACCCCGGTGCCTTCGATCAGCAGGCCGACGATCGCGCCCCAGTTGTTGCAGCAGAGCCTTTCGCCCGCGGCATCGCGCCCGGCCAGCCAGTCATCAATGATGCGGGTGGTGCCCGCGCCTGCCGGCAGGGTCACCAGCGGCAAGCGAGCCAGCAACGCGGGGGTCATGCGGGTGTCCGAGCCCAGGGCGGCGGGAGCCGCCGCCCAGGCAAAGCGGGCCTGGCCGATCGGAGTCGACGCGATATTCGCGCGCGAGAACCGGCCGGCGATGACGGCGAAATCCAGCTCGCCATCGGCCACGCGCTGCTCCAGCACCTGGCCGATGTCCACATACGGTTCCAGCACCAGGTCGGGATAGGCGGCCCGCACCACGCCGATCAAGCGCGGTAGCCAGGTCAGCGCGGTCAGTTCCCCCACGCCGAAGCGGCAGCGGCCGCGCAGCCCGGGCGTTTCCGCCATGGACGCCCGCACCTGGTCGGCGGCGGCCAGCAATTGCCGGGCCTGCGGCAGCAGGCGCTGACCGGCGTCGGTCAGCGCAGCCTTATGCCCGCTGCGGTCAAACAGCGGCCGTCCCAGCGCGTCCTCAAGTTCGGTAATGCGTTTGGACAGCGACGACACCGACAGGTGCAGCCGTTCAGCGGCCACGGCAAAGCTGGCGCAGGTGGCGGCCCAGTAGAACGCTTCAAGTTGCTTGAGAGTCATGCGCGGATTGTAGGGCGGGGCCTCGCTGCCGAACGCGGTAGGCGCAGCGGCGCGCGCCGCTCAGGATATGTTCTTCGCGATCCACCTGTACGTCCGCGCCCAGCACTTTCCGGAACAGATCCAGCTCGCTGCGGCAAAAGCCCATACAGGCCTTGGCGGCCGAGCAGATCGGACAGTGGTTTTCGATAAGCAGGAAATCGGCGCCGTCCTTGCGCAATTCGGCCATATAGCCTTCGGACGAGCGCACTTGCACCAGGCGGTCAAGGCGGGATGGCAGATCTTCCGCGCCCGCCATCGCGCGCTGATAGCCTTCCAGCATGGCGGCCTCGCGCGCCTGGATCAGCTTGTCCACGCCGTCGTCGCCGAACACCTGGCGCACGGCCCCAATCATCTGCACCGTCATTTCGGCGTGCGTATCGGGAAAGCGGCCGTGGCCGGCATCGGTCAGAAACCAGATCTGGGTAGGCCGGCCGCGCCCGGCGCTGTGGCTTTCGGAGTCGACCAGCCCGTCTGCATGCAGCCGCGTCATCTGTTGGCGCACCGCTTCGGCGGTCACGTCCATGGCCTTGGCGATGACGGCAACCGACTGCGGGCCGCGCGTCTTCAAGGTCATCAACACGCGGTCCGCCGGCTGATGCGGCATCCAGGTGACGGGGTGGGACAGGCTGTCGGACATGACGATATCGATACTCCGGGCGTAAGGTTCCTATGGTGCCATGAACTTGGCGGCCCATCAGCCGGTTGCATCAGCGCCAGCCTTCAGCGCCAACATCTGCGCCAACATCTGGGCCTCACATCTGCGCCAACATCTGGGCCTCACATCTGCGCCTCACATCTGCACCTCACATCAGCGCCTCACATCAGCGCCCCCGCTTCCCAGCCGCCCCCCAGCGCCTTGTACAGCGCCACCAGACGGGTATAGGAATCCGTTTCGGCGACCGCCACGGCGTCCTGGGCGCGCAAAAGCGTACGCTGCGCGTCCAGCACCGTCAAATACGGCGCACTACCCTCGCGATAGCGCAACCGCGCCAGTTCCGCCGCGCGCCGGCTGTACGCCGCCGCCTGTGCCAGATTGCCCAGGCGCTGTTGGGTCTGGCCAAACTCGGTCAGCGCCGACTCCAGTTCTTCCACCGCTTGAAGCACCGTTTGCTCGTAGCGCGCCACCACCCCGTCGGCGCGCGCGAC
>NZ_JBLVOL010000026.1:44223-68872 GCF_053543755.1 Achromobacter semiaridum
CCCGCGACGGCCGCGCGATTTCTGGCCAGCGCCGTCGGCAAGTGCAAGGCCGGCCAATTCACGCCCGATGCCACGCTGAACGCCCGGCCGGACGCCGTGCCGAAGTCCGCCCCGCGCAACGCCACAAAGCCCAGGAACCCGCCCAGGTCGATACGCGGATAAAGCTCTGCCGTGGCCACGCCCACGTCCGCGTTGGCGGCGGCCATATTGCGTTCGGCCGCCGCAACGTCCGGCCGGCGCGACAGCAGCGCCGCCACGTCCCCGATCGGCAGGCGCGTTGCCAATGGGGTCAGCGGTTTACCGGCATCCAGTTCGGCCAGCTCCACGGGTCGCAGCCCGGCCAATACCGCCAGCCGATACTGCGCCAGCCGCCTGGCAGTGACTTGCACGGGCACGCTGGCTTGCACGGTTTCCAGTTCGGCACGCGCGCTGGCCAGATCACCCTCATCGCCTCGGCCGGCCTGCACCAGCGCCTGAATCACACGCAGACTGTCGCGCTGGCTTTCCAGGTTGGCCCGCGCCACGGCCAGGCGCTGTTCGGCGCCGCGCAGTTCGAAGTAATTGCGGGCCACTTCGGCCGCCACCACGATGCGCGTCTGGGCCAGGTCGGCCGCCTGCCCTTCGCTGCGCGCCGCCGCACCTTCGGCCGCCTGCCGCAGGCGTCCCCACAGGTCCAGCTCCCAGGTGGCGTCAAAACCCGCCCGATAGCTTTGGGCCAGGCTGCGCTGCCCGGCCGTGCCCGCGTTGGCCTGCGACAGGCTGCGTTCATAGCGCCCGTCCAGCGTCACGGCGGGCAAGCGGTCCAGCTCTTTCTCGTCCAGCACGGCGCGCGACTCGGCCAGGCGAGACTGGGCGATGCGGATGTCGTGATTACGGCTCAAGGCCAGGTCCACCAGCTGGTCCAGCTGGGGGTCTTGCAGTTGCTTCCACCAATCGCGTTGCAGCGCGTCAGAGGAAAACAGCGCCTGCTCGGGGCTGGCCAGCACCACGGGCGCGGCTTGCGGCCGTTGGTACCCGGGGCCCACGGCGCAGCCGGCCAACGCCAGGACCAGCGCCAACAGCGTTGACCGCGGCACGATGGCGGCGCGGCGCGGGCGATCCGGCGCAGACGAGATCGGAGGCAGGCACGACCGTTCGAACCCCGCAATGAGGGCCGCGCGGCGCAGGGGTTCTGATGCAGCAATTTCAATCATGGTCGGCTCCTTAATGCGGGATAGCGGCGCGGCCGTCTTCGGCTTGCGCCGCGGCCAGTTCACGCGCGCGCGGCGTATCGCTGGCCGCGCGGTGGTCACGCGCAAGCACGGTGTAGACGGTAGGCAGCACGAACAGCGTGAACAGCGTGCCCACCAGCAAGCCCACCACGATGACCAGGCCCAGGCTGTAGCGGCTATGCGCGCCCGCCCCCGTGGCGAACAGCAAGGGGATCAGCCCCATCACCATTGCCGCCGTCGTCATCAGAATGGGACGCAAGCGGATGCGCGCGGCCTGTTCCATTGCCGCACGCCGATCCAGCCCGTGGCTGACCTGCATCTCGTTGGCGAACTCCACCATCAGGATGCCGTGCTTGCTGATCAGGCCGATCAACGTCACCAGCCCGATCTGCGTATAGATATTGACGGTGGCCATGCCCAGCGCCAGCGGGATCAACGCGCCGCATATCGACATCGGCACGCTGACCAGGATGATGAACGGGTCGCGCAGGCTTTCGTATTGCGCGGCCAGCACCAGGTAGATGACGATGATGGCGAACAGGAACGTGATCATCAGCGCCGAGCCTTCCTGGCTGAACTGGCGCGCATCCGATTGCCAGTCATAGCTGAAGCCGGCAGGCAGGTTCTGCGCCTGTTGCGACAGGAATGTCACCGCGTCGCCCATGGTGACGCCGGGCATGGGAATGGCCTGAAACGTGGCGGCGTTCAGCTGGTTGAACTGCGTCAGTGAATTGGGTTCCACGCCCATGGACACCGACACCAGGTTCGACAGCGGCACCTGTGCGCCGCTGGCGCCTTTGACGTGGAACTGTGCCAAGGCCTGGGGCGACACACGCAGATCACGGCGGCTTTGCGGAATGACGTCATACGAACGCCCGCCCATGCCGAAGCGGTTGACGTAGTTTTCGCCCACCAGCACCGCCAGCGTATCGCCGATGTCCTTCATGGTGACGCCCAGGCTGTTGGCCTTGGCCCGGTCCACCGTCAGTTGCACCACGGGGTTGTTGTAGTCCAGGTCGCTATCCACCACCATGAACAGCCCGCTGGCCCGCGCGGCCTGCTTCAAGCTTTCCATGGCCTCGTAGACGACGCGGTAATCCGCCGCGCTCATCAGCACCATCTGCACCGGCAGCCCGCCGGTGGACCCGGGCAACGACGGCAGCTGGAACGCAAAGATGTTGCTGCCTTCCACCTGGTTGGCCAGCGATTGCATGTCGGCCTGGATGGCATCCGCGTTGCGCTTGCGGTCTTGCCAGTCCACAAAGTCCACGCCGCCGATGCTGTTGGACACGCCGTCCGATCCGTTGATCAACCAGCGCCCTTTTTGCTCGGGCACGGTCTTCATCACGTCGTCCCATTTCTTGCCGAACTTTTCCACATAGTCGATGTTGGCGTGCTGCGGGGATTTGATCGCGGTCAGCACGGTGGATTGGTCTTCGACGGGCGCCAGCTCGCGCTGCGCGGCGTTGTACAGGAAAGGCAGGCTGATCAGCACCGCCACCGCAATCAGGCCCGTCACCCAGCGATGCCGCAAGGACACGTCCAGCACGCGCCCATAGGCATTGCCCAGCCGGCCAAACATGCGTTCGGCGTTGCGCGCCATCCTGCCTTCCGACACGTGGCGGTTCAGCAGGAACGAACTCATGACCGGCGACAAAGTCAGTGCAATGACGCCCGACACCACCACCGCGCCTGCCAGCGTAAAGGCAAATTCCTTGAACAGCGACCCGGTCAGCCCGCCCATCAGCCCGATGGGCGCATACACAGCGGCCAGCGTGATCGTCATGGCGATTACCGGCCCGGCCACTTCCCGCGCGCCGATCAACGCCGCGCGCACGGGCGACTTGCCCTCTTCGATGTGACGATGCACGTTTTCCACCACCACGATGGCGTCGTCCACCACCAGGCCAATGGCCAGCACCATCGCCAGCAGGGTCAGCAGGTTCACGCTGAAGCCGAACAGCGCCATGATGGCCGCCCCGCCCAGCATGGAAAGCGGAATGGTGACCACGGGAATCAACACCGCGCGCAATGAGCCCAGGCAAAGAAAGATCACCACCACGACGATGGCGATAGCTTCCAGCAGCGTCTGCATCACGCCATCGATCGACGCGCTGATGAAGCGTGCCAGCTCGAACGGCACTTGCACGCTGGTGCCCGGGGGCAGGTTCTGCTTGATGTTGGGCAACAATTCCTGCAAGCGCTTGACGATGACCAGCGGGTTACCCACAGGCGTGGCATTCAGGCCAAAGTAGACGGCCGGTTCGCCGTCCATCAAGCCGCTGGAATCGGTGGATGCCGCGCCTAGTTCCACGGTGGCCACGTCGCCCAGCCGCACGATGGCGTCGCCATCACGCTTGACCACCAGGTCGCGAAACTGCGCCACATTGACCAGGTCGGTATTGACCTGGATGTTGGACACCACGTACAGGCCCTTGGCCTGACCGGGCGCGGCCTGCACGTTGTTATCGCGCAGCGCCCGCGCCAGTTCGCCCGCCGAGATGCCGCGCGCGGCCATGCGGTCCGGGTCCAGCCAGACGCGCATGGCCAGCTTTTGGCCGCCATACAGTTCCACGCTGGCCACGCCGTCGATCGAGGACAACTGCGGCTGCACCACGCGCGACAAATAATCGGTCAGTGCCGCCAGCGATAGCGTCGAACTGGCAAACCCCACATAGGCCACGGCGGTCGCCTCGCCCGCCGACTTGACCAGCACGGGGTCGTAGACGTCCTGCGGCAGCCGGTACTTGACCTCGTTGACCTTGGCCATCACCTCGGTCATGGCCTTGTTGGAATCGGCGTTCAGCTTCATCCGCACCGTGATCACGCTGCGGCCCTGCGTGGACGAGGACGACAGGTAATCGATGCCTTCCACCGTGGCCACCGATTGCGCGATAGGCTGCGTGACGAAGCCTTGCATCAGGTCGGGCGACGCGCCGGGGTATTGGGTGGTGATGGTGATGGTGGTGCTTTCGGTCAGCGGGTACTGCCGCACCGGCAGGCCGCTTAACGCCTTGATGCCCAGCAACAGGATCAGCGTGCTGACCACCAGCGCCAGCACGGGCCGGCGCACGAAAAGATCGGTGAATGTCATGATGCCTCCGCCGATGCGCCCAACGCGACGGTGTCCGCGCCGGTCACGTCAACGGCCGCGCCGTTGTGCAGCCGCAGTTGGCCCGACGTCACTACCTGATCGCCCGCGTTCAAGCCTTCAGTGACAACGACCCGGCCACGCACGCGCTCGGCCGTCTTGACGTAGGCTTGCCGCACCGTGGCGGGCACGGCGGCTTCGCCCGGCTTGGGCGTCGTCAGCACGTAGACGGAATCGCCGTAAGCGCTATAGCTGATGGCCGTTTCCGGCACCGTGATCACGTTGGGCCGGTCGGGCAGACGGATGCGGCCATGCGCGAACATGCCGGCGGCAAGCGCGCCATCGGCGTTGGCCAACGTTGCCTGCACACGCACAGTGCGCGATCCGGCGTCCACCTGCGGTTCGACGGTGGTGACCTGGCCGGGGAATTGGCGGTCGGCATATGCATCCACCGTCACCGTCACGGGCTGGCCCGCGCGCACGGCGCCCAGCGCCTGTTCGGGCAGGGTGATATTTGCGTACAGCGTCGAAGCGTCGGTCAACGACACCAGCGGATCGCCGGCGCGCGCGAACTGGCCCAGATGCACACGGCGCACGCCCAGCATGCCGTCGAACGGCGCCTTGACGCGCTTTTGCTCGATCAGCGCCTGTACGCGCCGGATGTCGCCGGCGGCCTGGTCGTAATCGGCCTGCGCCTGATCCAGCTGTTCCCGCGTGGCGGCCTGTTGCGGCAGCAGCCGGCGCGTGCGCTCCAACAAGGCGCGCGCATTGCGGGCCTGCGCCTCCAGCCGTGCCAGCTCGCCGCGTTCCGGCGCATCGTTCATCTGCACCAGCAGTTGGCCGGCCTTCACCGCTTGACCCGCCGTGAAAAGAATCTGGGTGACCCGGCCATCCACTTCGGCGGGCACTTGCACCTGGCGCGTGGCTTCCAATGAGCCGATGCCGGCCAGCGCCAGCGGAAAATCCGCCTGCACGGCGGGCGCCACCGCAACCTTGGCCGGCGCCATCGCCCATCCGCCCTGCTGCGGCGCGCGGCCGGCCTTCCACGCCCACCCGCCCGCCAACGCCCCCACCAGCACAAGGGCCCCTGCGGCCCAGGCTCCAGATCTCGCCTTCATGATCGTTCTCTTTATTTATCCAAGAATAAGCTTGGATAATCCTTCATTCGCTCCATTTCGTCAAAGTGGACGTCGCAATGCGTCGCATAGCGCACCCCTATCGGCTCGGCCGCTAGCGGCGCCACGGGCGAAAAAAAACCGCCAGACAAGGCTGGCGGCTTTCAGGGTCAGGCGGCTTGGCCGGGCAGGACGCGTCCGGCGCCCGTTCAGGTGCGGACCATGTGCAGGTAATGGCGATGGCGTTCGTACTGGTCCAGGATGTCGCCGATAACCGCGTCGCGGCTCCAGCCCATGATGTCGTAGTCCTGCCCGCCTTCGCGCAGATGCACTTCGGCGCGGAAGTACTTGCGCTCTTCTTCGTCGGCGGCTTCGTCCGGCGTCAGGCTGGGGCGCACAAAGGCTTCCGGTTGCACGGCATACGAAAAGTCCAGGTGTTCGCCGTGCGAGACCTCAAGAATGGCGCTGCCGTCGCCTTCAACTTCACGCACTTCCACCGCATAGCCCTGCTTGCGCAGTTCCTCGGCCACGTCGTCCAGCGCCGGCCGCACCACATCGCTGATGAAGCGTTGCACGTGCGAGCGGCGCGGCATCATCACCATGTTGCGCAGGCGGCGTTCCCAGGATTGGCCGCCGCGCGCGGGGCGCGACAAGGTCAACGACTGATAGCGGATACCGCGCTTGGTGGCGTCCAGCTTCAGCGCCTTGAACAGCCCCCATAGCGACAGCAGCAAAATGATGGAGAACGGCAGCGCGCTGGCGATGGTGGCCGTCTGCAAGGCGGTCAGCCCGTCGGCCAGCAGCAGCGCGATGGCAACCGCACCCATCAGCACCGACCAGAAAATGCGTTGCCACACGGGGGTGCGGTCCGACCCGCCCGAGGCCAGCAGGTCAACCACCAGCGCGCCCGAGTCGGCGGACGTCACGAAAAACACCGCGACCATCGCAATGGCCACCACCGACAGCACACTGCTCCAAGGCAAATGTTCCAGGAAGGCGAACAGGGCCAGCGACGAATCTGCTTCGACCACCTCGGCCAGGCCTTGCACCTTGTCCACAAGGATCATGTGGATGGCCGTGTCGCCAAACACCGTCATCCAGAACAGGGTGAACCCGGCCGGCACCAGCAGCACGCCGGTGACGAATTCGCGGATGGTGCGCCCGCGCGAGATGCGCGCGATGAACAGGCCCACGAACGGCGACCACGCAATCCACCAGCCCCAATAGAACAAGGTCCACCCGCCGATCCAGTCGGTGGGCTCGTAGGCATACAGGTTGAAGGTCTTGTTGACGATGTCGGACAGGTACGCGCCCGTGTTCTGCACAAAGGTCTGGAACAGGAACACGGTGGGGCCGACCACCAGCACAAACAGCAACAGCACGGCCGCCAGCACCAGGTTGGTCTCGGACAGGATGCGGATGCCCTTATCCAAACCGCTGGCCACCGACAGCGTGGCCAGGCCGCAAGTGACGACGATGAGGATGATCTGCGTCGTCACGCCCACCGGGACGCCGAACAGGTGGTTCAGCCCGCTGTTGATCTGCGCCACGCCCAGGCCCAGCGACGTCGCCACGCCCAGCACCGTGCCGATGATGGCGAAGATGTCCACGGCATGGCCGATGGGGCCGTGGATGCGGTTCCCGATCAGCGGATACAGGGCAGAACGCAGCGTCAGCGGCAGCCCATGGCGGTAGCTGAAGAACGCCAGGATCAGCGCCACCACCGCATAGATCGCCCACGCATGCAGGCCCCAATGGAAGAACGTGATCTTCATGGCCTCGCGCGCGGCGACGGCCGTGCCCCCCTCGCCGACCGGCGGCGACATAAAGTGCATCACCGGTTCCGCCACCCCGAAGAACATCAGGCCGATGCCCATGCCCGCCGAAAACAGCATCGCAAACCAGGTGAAATTGCGGTAGTCGGGTTCGCTATGGTCCGGCCCGAGCTTGATGTCGCCATAGCGGCTCAAGGCCAGAAACACCACGGCCAGCAGGATGATGGCCACGACCAGGATGTAGAACCAGCTGACGTTACCCAGGATCCAGCCTTGCACGGATTCAAAAAGGCTTTGCGCCCGCTGCGGCGCAAGAATCGCGAATCCGACCAGCAACAGCGTGAAGATGGCCGCCGGGAAGAACACCGGGCGGTTGATGGTGGATGGTCGGGTTTCTGAAGACATGCTGCCGCTCCTTTCGCCCAGGGTTGCGAATTTCGGCGCCGGCCCCCTCAGCCCGACCGTTGCGCCGCGGTTATTACTATCACGGCCGGCATGCGGCTGACAATCTGTATCGGTGTTCTGCATCGGTGATTCGGGCCGCGATGCACCGGCCCAGGCAAGGCTATCCGACCGAAGTCGGCGCGCCGGGCGGCAAGGCGGCGGGCGCCGCGTCGGGCTGCGGGTCGCCAAACACCACCCGGCGGAAGAAACCGGCCAACACGGCCTCGGTCATTTCCAGGCTCACGCCTTGCGGATCGAAGGCGTAGCTAAATTGCATGCCGTCCGACAAGGCCAGCAGGCCAATCGCCAATTGTTCGGCCGGCATGGGCAGCGGTGTGCCCACGTGCGCGGAAAACTGCCGGACGTATTCCGTGGTGGCCGCGCGCAACTCTCGCAGGCAGTCGGTAAAACCGATGCGGAAATCGGGGTCGCGCGCCGCCTGGAGCTTGCCTTCCATCCAGAGCAGGAAGCAGTCGTTTTCGCGGTGGTGCGTGCTGTAGTACTGGACGACGCTGGCCTCCATTTGCGGGCGCGTTTCGCCTTCCTCGAAGATGGCGCGCATGTCGGCCATCACTTTTTCGTGATCGCGCCTGAGCAATTGCAGGAAAAGTTCGGTCTTGCTGCCGAAATTGGAATAGAAGGCGCCGCGCGTGTACCCCGCCAGTTCGGCGATGTCTTCGACGCTGGCGGCCACGAAGCCTTTGGTAAGGAATACCGATTGCGCAGCGTCCAGCAGACGCTGACGCGTCTGGTCTCTGCTTTGCTCTCGGGTTAAGCGCACTTTTGACATGGCGGGAGTTTAGCACTGGCAATGATCTCAAATACAGCCTTGTATCCGAATACATAAGCGCATTAGAATTCAGCCCGTATCGAGCTTGACTCGCTTATGCCTTTAGCCCTTTTTCGGCCTTCCCCCCCTTTTCGCCCTTTTCGCGCCGCGAGGTGTTTCGTGAATTTTCCTGGCTCCAGCCCACAATCGTCGGCGCGCCCCCTTGCCGCAACCCTGACAACGCCCGCGCGGTCCCCATGGACTCGCCGCATGACGCTGCCCGCTCTGCTGGTGCTGGCCATGGCCGTGTCGGCCTGCGGCCGCAAAGAAGAAACCGCCCCGGCACCGCGACCCGTAGTCGCCATGCCGACGCAGGCCGATGAACGGCTGCCCGCGTGGACTCTGCCTGGCGAAGTGCAGGCTCGCTACAGCACGCCGCTGTCTTTCCGGGTAGGGGGCAAGATCATCGAGCGGCAGGTTCGGCTGGGCGACAGCATCGTGCCCGGCCAGGTCGTCGCCAAGCTTGACCCCGCCGACGCCACCAAGAACGCCGCGGCCGCCAAGGCTCAGTTATCGGCGGCCCAGCATCAGCTGGACTACGCCCGGCAGCAGCTGGAGCGCGACCGCGCCCAGGCCCGTGAAAACCTGATTGCCGCCACCCAGCTGGAACAAACCCGCAACGCCTACGCCTCGGCCCTGGCGCAACGCGATCAGGCCGCCCAGCAGGCCGCGCTATCGGCCGACCAGCTCAAGTACACGACGCTACAGGCCGACCACGCGGGCGTCATCACCGCCGAACAGGCCGACACGGGGCAGAATGTGGCGGCCGGCACCCCCGTCTACCAACTGGCCTGGGCGGGCGACATCGACGCCATCTGCGACGTGCCGGAAAGCGTGCTGGCCGGCTTGACCATCGGCCAACGCGCCAACGTGACGCTGGGCCCGCTGCCCGGCCAGAACTTCACCGCCACGCTGCGCGAAATCGCGCCCGCCGCCGACCCGCAAAGCCGCACTTACCGCGTCAAGCTCACGCTGGAATCGCCGTCGCCGCAAGTGCGGCTGGGCATGACGGCCAACATCAGCTTCGACAACCACGGCACGGCCGACCAGGCCACCTACACCGTACCCGCCACCGCACTGTTCCATGACGGCAAGGACCCCGCCGTCTGGATCGTCAAGCCGAAAGAAGACACGCTGGAACTGCGCCGGGTGAAGGTGTTGCGCTTTGACGCGCGCACCGTAACCCTGGCCGGCGGCGTGTCGGCGGGTGAACGCGTGGTCTGGCAAGGCGTGCACACCGTGACCGCCGGTGAAAAAGTGCGGCCCGTGGCGCCGCTGCACGCCGAGGACTTCGCATCATGAGCAACCCCGCCGAAGATCCCGGCCACGATCACAAAGAAGGCAAGTTCAACCTGTCGGCCTGGGCGCTGCGCCACCAGCCGCTGGTCATTTTCCTGATTACGCTGGTCACGCTGTTTGGCGTGCTGTCGTATTCCAAACTGGCCCAGTCCGAAGACCCGCCCTTCACGTTCCGCGTGATGGTGATCAAGACCTTGTGGCCGGGCGCCACCGCCAAGCAGGTGCAGGAACAAGTCACCGACCGCATCGGCAAGAAGCTACAGGAAACGCCCAACACGGACTTCCTGCGCAGCTACTCGCGTCCCGGCGAATCGCTGATCTTCTACACCATGAAAGATTCGGCGCCCGCCAACACGGTGGCCGACCAGTGGTATCAGGTCCGCAAGAAGGTGGGCGATATCCAGGCCACGCTGCCGCAAGGGGTGCAAGGCCCGTTCTTCAACGACGAATTCGGCGACGTCTATACCAACATCTATACGCTGCATGGCGACGGCTTTTCGCCCGCGCAACTGCACGATTACGCCGACAACCTGCGTACCGTGCTGCTGCGCGTGCCGGGCGTGGCCAAGGTCGATTACTTTGCCGACCAGGCCGAACACGTCTACGTCGAAATCTCGAACACGCAGCTAAGCCGTCTAGGCGTGACGCCCCAGCAGATCGCGCAGGCCATCAACACGCAAAACGCGGTGTCCAGCGCCGGCACCCTGACCACGGCCGACGACCGCATCTTCGTGCGGCCAACGGGGCAGTTCGAAAACAGCCGCGCGCTGGCCGACACGCTGATCCGCGTCAACGACAAGTCGATCCGGCTGGGCGACATCGCCACGATCCATCGCGGCTATGACGACCCGCCCGCCGAGCAGATGCGCTTTAACGGCAACCCCGTGCTGGGCATCGGCATCACCATGCAACCGGGCCAGGACGTGGTGCGGCTGGGCGAGGCGCTGGACAAGACGTTCGACAAGCTGAAGGCGCAATTGCCCGTCGGCCTGACGCTGACGGAAGTGTCCAGCATGCCGGACGCGGTGTCGGATTCCGTTGACGAATTCCTGCGTTCGGTGGCCGAAGCGGTCGCCATCGTGCTGATCGTCAGCCTGGTGTCGCTGGGCCTGCGCACCGGCATGGTCGTCGTGATTTCGATCCCGGTGGTGCTGGCCATCACCGCGCTGTTCATGGATATGTTCGGCATCGGGCTGCACAAGGTGTCGCTGGGCACGCTGGTGCTGGCGCTGGGCCTGCTGGTGGATGACGCCATCATCGCCGTGGAAATGATGGCGGTAAAGCTGGAACAGGGCTGGAGCCGCGCGCGCGCCGCCGCCTTCGCCTACACCAGCACCGCGTTTCCCATGCTGACCGGCACGCTGGTCACTGTGGCCGGCTTTCTGCCGATCGCCCTGGCCAAGTCCAGCACCGGTGAATACACGCGGTCCATCTTCCAGGTGTCGGCCATTGCGCTGATCACCTCGTGGTTTGCCGCCGTGGTGTTGATTCCGCTGTTGGGCTATCGCCTGCTGCCCGAGCGCAAGCGCGAGGCCCACCAGCCGCATGACCACGAACACGACATCTACAACACCCGCTTCTATCAGCGTCTGCGCGGTTGGGTGGCGTGGTGCGTGGACCGCCGCTTCTGGGTGCTGGCCGGCACGGTGGTGATTTTCGTCGTGGCGATGGCGGGCTTCAAGTTTGTACCGCAGCAATTCTTCCCCAGCTCGGACCGCACCGAACTAATGGTGGACGTGCGGCTGCAAGAGGGCGCGTCGTTCGCGGCCACGCTGCGCCAGGTCGAGCGGCTGGAAAAAGCGCTGGAAGGCCGGCCCGAGATCGACCATTCGGTCAGCTTCGTGGGCACCGGCGCGCCGCGCTTCTACCTGCCGCTGGACCAGCAACTGCCCACGCCGAACTTCGGGCAGCTGGTCATTACCGCGCACTCCGTAGAAGAACGCGAACAGCTGGCCCAGTGGCTTGAGCCGATGCTGCGCGAAAAATTCCCGGCCATACGCACGCGCCTGTCGCGCCTGGAAAACGGCCCGCCCGTGGGTTATCAGGTGCAGTTCCGCGTCAGCGGCGACAAGATCGCGGAAGTGCGCGCGGTGGCGGAAAAAGTCGCCGCCGAAGTGCGCGCCGACACGCGTTCCGTGAACGTGCAATTTGACTGGGACGAACCTTCGGAACGCTCGGTGCGATTCGACATCGACCAGCAAAAAGCACGCGAACTGGGTATCAGCGCCAGCGACGTATCCGACTTCCTGGCAATGACGCTGTCCGGCTACACCGTGACGCAATACCGCGAACGCGACAAGCTGATCAACGTCAGCCTGCGCGCCCCGAAAGAAGAACGCGTGGACCCCGCCCGCATCGCCACGCTGGCCATGCCCACGCCCAATGGCCCCGTGCCGCTGGGCAGCCTGGGCCAGGTGCACTATGACCTGGAATACGGCGTCATCTGGGAACGCGACCGCCAGCCCACCATCACGGTGCAGGCGGACGTGACCAGCGGCGCGCAAGGCATCGACGTCACCCACGCCATCGACAAGAAGCTGGACGCCATCCGCGCGGACCTGCCGGTGGGCTACCGCATTGAAGTGGGCGGTCCGGTCGAGGAAAGCGGCAAGGGGCAATCGTCCATCAATGCGCAGATGCCGCTGATGGCGGTGGCGGTGCTGACGCTGTTGATGGTGCAGTTGCAAAGCTTCTCGCGCGTGCTGATGGTGGTGCTGACCGCGCCGCTGGGCCTGATCGGCGTGGTGGCGGCGTTGCTGCTGTTCGGCAAGCCGTTCGGCTTCGTCGCCATGCTGGGCGTTATCGCGATGTTCGGCATCATCATGCGCAACTCGGTGATCCTGGTGGACCAGATCGAGCAGGACATCCTGAACGGCCACAAGCGCGTGGACGCCATCGTTGGCGCCACGGCACGGCGTTTCCGCCCCATCGTGCTGACCGCCGCCGCCGCCGTGCTGGCGTTGATTCCGCTGTTGCGCAGCAACTTCTTCGGGCCGATGGCCACGGCCTTGATGGGCGGCATTACCAGCGCCACGGTGCTGACGCTGTTCTTCCTGCCCGCCTTGTACGCGGCATGGTTCCGCGTGCGCCATGACGAGCGCGACGAGCCCGAAGGCGTTCCGCCCGGCGCCAACGCGGCCGATACGCTGCAACGAGGAGCCTGATGATGAAAATCCATCCAACGCGTTTTTCAGCTCGGCAGCGGGCGCTGCCCTTATTGCCGGCCTTGTCGCCGGCCCTGTTGCTGGCCTTGAGCGCCTGCGCGTTCGCCCCGGACAGCAAGCCGCCGGCAACCGCGACGCCTTTGCAATACGGCGTAGAGGCCCCGCCGCCCCAGGGCGCCACGGCCCAGGGCGTCGCGCAGCAATTCGAACAAGGCGCGCGGCCCGTGCCCGAATGGTGGAAGCGCTATGGGTCCGACGCGCTGAACGCCCTGGTGCAGGAAGGGCTGGCCAACAGCCCCAACCTTGCCGCCGCCGAGCGCAACCTGGCCGGCGCGCGCGAACAGCTGCGCGCGCAGGTCAATTCGTCATTGCTGCCGTCGGTGGACGCGGGCGCAAGCGGCACGCGCAACCGCGCACTGACCATGCCGAATCTGCCCGAGTCCACAGCGCTCTATAACGTGTTCACCGGCCAGATACAGGCCACTTACGACCTGGACCTGTTCGGCGCCGCCCGTTTTGCCAACGCGTCCCTGGCAGCGCAGGTTGAACAGCAGGCGTTCCGGCTGGAATCGGCCCGGCGGTCGCTGGCCGGCAATATCGTCACCGGCGCCATCACATCGGCCTCGCTGGCCGAACGCGTGGCGCTGACCGAAAAGCAGGTGGTGCTGCTGCGGCAAGTGGCGCGCGATACGCAGCGCCGCTACGAACTGGGATCTGCATCGCAAAACGATGCGCTGGACGCCGACCAGGACGCCGCCACGCTGGAAGCGTCGCTGCCCGGCCTGCGCGCGCAATGGCAGGCTACGCGCCACGCCCTGGCCGTGCTGTTGGGCCGCCGCCCGGACCAGGCGCCCCAGGATCTGGCATTCAGCACGCTTGCGGTGCCGCCGCGGGTGCCGGTGGTGGTGCCGTCCGAACTGTTGGCCTCGCGCCCCGACATCCTGGTGGCCGACGCCGTGGTGCAGGCCGCGTCGGCCGACGTAGGCGTGGCCACCGCGCAGTTGTTCCCCAGCCTGTCGTTGTCCGCGTCGATGGGCAAGGGCGGCTTCAGCTGGCCGGCCGCCCTGTCCGGGGCGGGGTCGATCTGGGCGATTGGCGCGTCGCTGACGCAGCCCATTTTCCACGGTGGCGCCTTGCTGGCCGAACGCCGCGCCGCCAAGGAACGCTACGAAGCGGCGGTGCTGCAATACAAGCAAACGGTGCTGACGGCATTCCAGGATGTCGCGGACACCCTGGCGCGCCTGGACGCGGACGGGCAGGCGCTGGCCTCGGCCGAGGCTTCGCGGCGCGCGGCAGAACAGTCTTACCGCAACACGGCCAGCCGCGTGCGCCTGGGTGCGCTGGCGCCCTATACCGAATACGCGGCCGAACAGCATTACGTGGCCGCGCGCCTGCGCGAATTGGAATACGCCAACGCCCGGCTGACGGAAACGGCGGCGCTGTTCCAGGCCATGGGGTCGCCCACCCGCGCGCCGGAGGTGGCTGCCGGCCCGCTCTGAGCTGCTTGCTATTGAACGGATGGTGCCGGCCCCCGCGATGGATACGCGGGGGCTTTTTCATGCCGGTTAGCGCGAGCGTCCCTGCTGTGGCACCCGCCGTGGCGCCCGGTTTATCACCCGCTGTGGCAAGCGCTGTGGCACCCGCTTTATCACCCGCTGTGGCAAGCGCTTTTCCAACCGGCGCGCCGTGGGATCTTCGCCAGCATTGGGTAAACCCTGAGCAATATTGGCGCCAAAATAAGCTAACATTTTTGCAGCTTGCTTCCCTCCCTTTTCCCCTTCCACATCCCCCAGCCCACGGCGCGCGGCGCCGCCTTCCGTCCATGACCCAGATTCCCCAATTTCCCTTCGTATCGGTTTCCGGCACCCCCGAGGCCCGCGGCCGTTCCTACGGTCAACAGGCTGCCGCGCGCGTGCGCAAAAGCGCCGCCATGTACGGCCAGACGCTGGTCGACCTGGGCTACGACGCCATGGCGCGCACCGAACTCATCGCCCATTTCGCGCGCGAAATCGAAGCCTTCGCACCGCACTACCTGGAAGAAATGCGCGGCATCGCGGCAGGCGCCGACGTGCCGTTTGAAGACATCGTGATGGTCAACGCGCGCACGGAAGTGGTGGCCAAGGCGCGCGCCGAAAAGAAGAAGGCGGCCGAACTGGAACCCGGCGACGGCTGCACCGGCGCGCTGATCCTGCCCACCCGTTCGGCCAACGGCAACCTGATCCATGGACAGAATTGGGACTGGCGCGCGGAATGCGCCGAAACTGCCATCGTGCTGCGCGTGCGCAGCGACAACGGCCCGGACATCCTGACGTTCGTCGAAGCCGGTGGCCTGGCCCGCAGCGGCTTGAACAGCGCCGGCGTCTCCATCACCGCCAACTACCTGGAGTCCGACCGCGACTTCCGCCAACTGGGTGTGCCCCTGTCGCTGATCCGCCGCAAGGTGCTGGAACAGCAGCATTTCGCGCTGGCGATCAAGGCGGTAGCCACCACCGCCAAGTCGTGCTCCAACAACATCATGCTGGGCATGGCCGCAGGGTTTGGCGTGGATTACGAATGCACCACCGATGAAGCCTTTCCCATCTACCCGGGCAGCGACGACCTGATCGTGCACGCCAACCACTGGGTCAGCGAAGTGGCCTTGTCCAAGCTGCGCGACACCGGCCGCGCCAGCACGCCTGAAAGCGCGTACCGCGACTGGCGCGTGCGCCGCCTGCTGAACGAAAAGACGCAACTGACGCGCGAGGACCTCAAGCGCGCACTGTTCGACGATTTTGGCGCGCCCTATTCCGTGTGCCGCCCGCCGCGCCCCGGCAGCCACGACAATCTTTCCGCCACGGTGGCCATGGTGGTCATGGAACCGGCGGTCGGTCTGATGGAAGTCGCGCCCCTGCCCGCGCTGAATGGCACATTTACCCGCTATAGCCTGACCGCCGAACCCGAACTGCTGGCCGCAGCCTGAAACCCGCGCGCCCCGCGCCATCGAAGGAATTTTCCAATGAAAAAAACCCGTCTTGGCGCTGCGGTTGCGCTGGCGATTGCCGGGCTGTCCGGCGCCGTCGGCCCGGTCAGCGCGCAGTCCGCCCCGCCGCTGCGCATTTCGATGACCGCCGACATCCGCTCCACCGAACCCGGCGTCAACCGCGACAGCAACAGCGACGCAGTCGTCATGCACATTGTTGAAGGCCTGGTGGCCTATGGGGAAGACGCCGAGGTGCGCCCGCTGCTGGCCAAATCGGTGGACATCAGCCCCGACGGCAAGACCTACACATTCACGTTGCGCGATGGCGTGAAGTTTCACAACGGCAAGCCGATGACGTCGGCCGATGTGCTCTGGAGCTGGCAGCACTACACCGCCGCCAACTCCGGCTGGCGCTGCGCCAGCGAGTTCGATGGGCGCGGCACCGTCAAGGTCACCGGTGTCCAGGCGCCCGACGCGCGCACCGTCGTCTATCACCTGGACAAGCCCACCAGCCTGTTCCTGGCATCGCTGGCGCGTATCGACTGCGGCGGCACCGGCGTGCTTTCCCGGGATTCGGTGGGTGCGGACGGCGCCTGGATCAAACCCATCGGCACCGGCCCGTTCGAGCTGGCCGAATGGAAGCGCGGCGAGTACATCCGCCTGACCAAGTTCGCAGGCTACGCCAACCTGGACGGCAAGCGCGACGGCTACACCGGCTCCAAGCGCCCCCTGGTGGACGAAGTGCGCTTCATGATCGTGCCCGACGACTCCACCGCCAAGGCCGCCTTGCAACGCGGCAACATCGACATCATTGAAGACGTCTCCAACAACGACGTGCCGGTGCTGCAAAACACGCCGAACGTGAAGGTGGCCTATGCCCCGGTGATGAGCATGACGGCGCTGTTGTTGCAAACCAGGGACCCCGTGCTGGCCAACCCCAAGCTGCGCCAGGCGCTTGCCCATGCCATCGACTACAAGCAACTGGCAGCCGCCGTCACCGAAGGCCTGGCGCAGCCCAACAACTCCATCGTGCCGCTGGTATCGCCTTACTACGATGCCGCGCAAAAGCAGGGGTGGGACTACGACCCGGCACGGGCAGCCAAGCTGTTGCAAGAGGCCGGCTACAAGGGGCAGCCGCTGACGATCCTGACCACCAAACGCTATCCGCAGTCGTATAACTCGGCCGTGATCGTGCAAGCGATGCTGCAAGCCGTGGGCATCAATGCGCAGTTGTCCGTCGTGGAATGGGCCACCCAGCTGGACCGCTATAACGCGGGCACTTACCAGATGATGACGTTCCCGTATTCCGCGCGCCTGGATGCGGCGTTGAACTACGAAATGGTGACGGGCGACAAGGCCAGGCAGCCGCGCAAGGTGTGGGACAACGCCGACGCCGTCAAGCTGGTGGAAGCCGCCTCGGTGGATTCCGATCGGACCAGGCGGCAGGCTTCATTTGATCAATTGCACAAGCTGTTTCTGGCCGACGTGCCCAGCATTCCGCTGTACAACGGGCTGGACATCGGCGCGTATCGCAGCAACATCAAGGGCTACCAACCCTGGGCGGTGAAGAAGCCGCGTGCGTGGGAAGTCGAGCGCGTCGCGCCGTAGCGCCTGGCACGAAAAAGGTGGCGCGGCGGCGTCGTAGCGCCGCGCCGGCCCCCGCTTACTTGGCGCCGACCACCTTGGTCTCCCAGGCGCGCGGCTTGCCTTCCCATACCGAGAACCCCTCGACCCGCTTGTTCGTCGCCCACGCGTCGGCGCCGTTGTACAGCATCAGCATCGGCGTCTGTTCCAGCATCAGCGCGTGCAGCTGATCGAACAGCGCCTGCCGCTTGGCCGGCTCGGACTCCAGGAAACTGTCGTCGATCAGCTTCTGCGCGGCCGGGTCATCCCAGACCTTGCGCGGCTGCTTCGCCTTGTCGCCCGAGAACTGCTCGAAGCTTAACGACGGGTCCAGCCGCGACGAAAACGAGAACGAGCTGATCTGGTATTTGCCGGTGTTGTAGCGGTCCAGCTGCGTAGCCCATTCCAGCACTTCGATCTTGGCGTTGATCCCCACCGACTGCATCATCGCCTGCGCGATAACCGCCACCTGGTAGCTGGGCACGTGGGCGCGCTTGTTGGCATAGATCACCACCGGCTCGCCCTTGTAGCCCGCTTCTTTCAGCAGCTGCTGTGCCCGCGCCGGGTCGTATTTGTAGCCCTTCTTCTCAGCGTCCTGGTAGTAGGCCGAGCCCGCGTAGACCGCCGAATTGTTCAATTGGCCCAGCCCTTCGGACGCGGCGGCAACCACCTGCGGAATGTCCAGCGAAGCGGCGATCGCCTGGCGCATCTTCACGTTTTTCAGCACCGGGTCCTGCGTCTGGAACAGCAGCACGTGCTTGACGGCGTCATGCGGGCTGAACACGGTCAGCGTCTTCACGCTTTTCAGTTCGCCGACGTCGGTGTTGGTGATCTGGCTGGCGTCGATGGCGCCCGACATCAGGCCTGCCTTGGAGGTGGACGGGTCAGGCACCACCAGGAACTTCACCTCTTCCACCAGCGGACGCTTTGATCCCACATAGCCATCCGGCTTCTCGCCCGCGGGCGAGACGTAGTCCTTGAACGCGGTCAGCAGCGTGTATTCGCCACGCTTCCATTCCTTGAACATGTACGGACCGGTGCCGATGGGCTTGACCCACGAGCCGTCCGCCGCCACCGAGTCCTTGGAGATAATGGCCGTCATGCCGCAGTCCGTGCGTGCCAGGGAATCCAGGAACACCGCCGACTTGCGGTCTACCTTCATCACCACCGTCTTCGCATCCGGCGCGGTCACGTCGGTGACCTTCAAGCCATTGCGGCCGTCGAAATCGCTGCGGCAGCGCCAGTCCGTCTTGGCGTCCATGTAGCGCTGCCAGTTCCACAGCACGTCGGCCGACGTCAGCGGGGCGCCGTTGTGGAATTTGACGCCGTCGCGCAATGTGAACGTATAGGTCAGCCCGTCCGCCGACAAATCGACCGACTTGGCCAGCAAGGGGCCCACGGTGCCGTCTTCGCGGTAGCCGACCAGCCCTTCAACAATATTGAGCACCACGCCATCGGTGGTGTTGTCGCGATTGACGCCCGGGTTCGTCGAGCGGATGTCGGCCGGTTGGGCAATGGTCAGCACGGCGGCGTGGACCGGGACGGCGGTGGCGGCAAGCGCCAGGGAGAGCGCAAGCGCTCTGGGTACGAAATGGTGGTGCATGCAGAAGACTCCCCGGCGTGCGGCGCAGATATCACGCGTATTTTTGGCGCCAAAATAATCTGCTAATTATGGCGGCTGCGGCGCCTGCCGCCATACGGGGTATCCCTGAAGCAAAAGCAAAAGGCAAAAAAACGGCGGCCCCTTTGCAGAAGGGGCCGCCGCGATTTAGGCCGCCGCGAACAAGCGAACAAGCGAACAAGCCAACAGCAGATCAGCGCACAGGCATCAAGAAATATCCTGCCCGACGTGTTGGGAAATGATTTTCTGCAAACGCTTCACATCGCGCGCTTCCAGCGCTTCGACCATGTCGAAGTGTTCACGCGCCGAGATTTCGATGCGCGATCGCGTCACCCATTCCTTGGCCGGCGCGGCCGGGCCACGCGCCCGCGTGTCCTGAATCAACGCAGCCAGTTCGCGGTTGCGACACATGTCGTACATGGCCGCGTGAAACGCCAGGTTGACCTCGTACTGTTCCAGCAAGGTGCCGTCTTGCAGCAGCTTGGCAAAGCGTTCCGCCAGCGTGCGCAGCGCGCGCACCTTGGCGGCGGTGACGTTCGGCATCAGGTCCGCGGCCGCCCCGCTTTCCAGCAGGATGCGGATATCGCGAATCTGGTGATGCACGTCCGGGTCCATCGCGTAGACGTGATAGCCCCGGTTCGGGATGTGCGCAATCAGCCGCTTGGCGGCCAATTGGTCCAGCGCCCGCCGCACGTCCAAACGCTTGGCGTCATAGCGCTCTTGCAGGTCGATCTGTTTCAACCAGGCGCCAGGACCATACACGCCCGACTGAATATCATGGGCAATACGGTCGACCAGGCCGGGTTGCGTCGCTGCCGTTTTCGGCATGGACCACTCCCGTCTATCAATTCCAAAGCGCGTATTTTAGGCGTAAGTCCTTGCAGGGAAAGCGGGGAGTTCCCCGCCCGCCGTCAGGCAATGGCGCGCACCGGTTCGTGGCCGTCCAGGCGCCACCGCAACCGCACGCCGCCGTTTTCGGTTGACTCCAGGGCGGGAATGGCTTGCAGCAGGCTGCGCGTGTAGTCCTCTTGCGGGCGGTCGAACACCGCGTCGCGCGTGCCCTGCTCGACGATCGTGCCATTGCGCATGACCACCACGCGGTCCGCCACCTGTTCCACCACCCCCAGGTCGTGGCTGATGAACAGGCAGGAAAACCCGTGGCGTTCCTGCAAATCGGCGAACAGATCCAGCACCTGCGCGCGCACGGTCACGTCCAGCGCCGACACCGGTTCATCGGCAATCACGAACGACGGCCGGCGCACGATTGCCCGCGCGATGGCCACGCGCTGGCGTTGGCCGCCGGACATTTCATGCGGAAAGCGCTTGGCGTATTCCGACCCCAGGCCCACTTCGGCCAGCACCTCGTCCACGCGACGGCGCTTATCCGCCGCCGACAGGTCGCCCACCATGCGCAGGCCCTCGCCCACCAACTGGCCGATGGTCATGCGCGGGTCCAGCGACGAATACGGGTCCTGGAACACCATCTGGCAATTCAGGCGATAGTCGCGCCACGCGGCCGAGCGCCGATCCACCGGCTGGTTGCGAAACAGGATCTGGCCGGACGTGGGCGCAAGCAAGCCGGCAATGGCGCGGCCCAACGTCGTCTTGCCCGAGCCCGATCCGCCCACCACGGCCACCACTTCGCGCGGCTTGACGTGCAGGTCGATGCCGTCCAACGCGCGCTTGGCGCCGGTGCGCGAGAACAGGCGCTGATGGCCCGCGTAATCCACCACCAGGTTCTTGACTTCAACAATGGGCGCTTCCCGCGGCAGCTTGCGGGCCGGCAGGCGGCGCGGCATGGCGTCCAGCAGCTTGCGCGTGTACGGGTGCCGCGGGCGTTCCAGGATACCGGCGGTTGTGCCGGCTTCGAGCACTTTGCCGTGCTGCATGACGACCATGCGTTCGGTGTAACGCGCCACCATCGGCAGGTCGTGGCTGATCATCAGCACCGCCGTGTTGTGTTCGCGCGTCAGGTCCACCATCAGTTCCAGCACGTCGCGCTGCACCACGGCGTCCAGCGCGGTGGTGGGCTCGTCGGCGATCAGCAGCGCCGGCTCCAGCAGCATTACCGAGGCCAGCATCATGCGCTGGCGCATGCCGCCGGAAAACTCGTGCGGCCAGGCGTCCATCGCGCCCTTGGGATCGCTGATCCCCACGCGGCGCAGCATTTCAAGAATGCGCTCGCGGCGTTGCGCGGGCGACATCGCGCGGCGATGCAGTTTCAAGCCTTCGTCCAGTTGCCGGCCGATGGGCATGGAGGGGTTCAGCGACGTCATGGGCTCCTGGAACACCATGCCGATGCGCGCGCCGCGCAGCTTGCGCAAGACTGCCGCGTCGGCCTTGGTGACGTCCACGCCTTCGAACAGGATGGCACCGCCCGCCACCACCAGCGGCGCGGGCGTCAGGCCCATGATGGCGCGCGCGGCTTGCGTCTTGCCGCTGCCCGACTCGCCCACGATGCCGACCATTTCGCCCGGCGCGACGTCAAACGACACCCCGCTGACGATCTCGCGGCCGCCCTGCCCGACGGTCAGCGTCAGGTTCGATACGGATACCAATGCGCTCATTGCACGCCCCTCATGCGGGGGTCGAGACGGTCTCGCACCGCGTCGCCCAACAGGTTGATGCCCAGCAGCGCCAGCGCGATGGCCAGGCCGGGAAGAATGGACAGGTAGGACGCCTGCGCCATGAATGGCCGCGCGGCGGCCAGCATATTGCCCCAGGTGGGCGCGGGCGGCGGCACCCCCAGGCCCAGGAACGACAGCGCGCTTTCGGCCAGGATCACCCAGCCGAACATCGACGTGGCCAGCACGGTCAAGGGCGCCACGCAGTTGGGCAGCACGTGTCGGAACATCGTGTAGAGCTCGGAATTGCCCAGCACGCGGGACGATTCGATGAACTCTTTTTCACGCAGCGACAACACCGTGCCGCGCACGATGCGCGTTACCGACGGCGTATACGCCAGCCCCAGCGCCAGGATGATGCCGTACTTGTTCGCGCCCACCACGGCCAGCAGCCCCAGCGCCAGCAGCAGGCCGGGAAAGGCCAGCAGCGCATTGTTGAAGGCCATGATGATGCGGTCGGTCCAGCCGCGCACAAAGCCGGTCAGCGTGCCGATGGCGGTGCCCACCACGATGGCGAAGGTCACCGTCAACAGGCTGATCCACACGCTGCTGGACGCGCCGGCCAGCAAGCGCGAAAGCTCGTCGCGGCCGAATTCGTCGGTACCCAGCAGGAAGTCGCCACCGGGCGGCTTCAGGCGCGAGATGAAGTTGATCTTCAGTGGGTCGTGAGGCGTCCAGAACGTGCCCATGAGCGCCGCGACGATCATCGCCCCGACGATCAGGCCGCCCAGGAGCGCGTTGGCGGGAATTCGCCTTGTCGGAATTCGCGTTTTCATTCGGCGGTTACTCTCGGGTCGAAGATGGGATAGCACAGGTCGATCAGCAGGTTCACCACCACGTAGACCACGCCCACGAACAATAAACAGCCCTGGATGACGGGGTAGTCACGCGCAAAGATGGAATCAACCAGCAGACGCCCCAGCCCCGGGATGGTGAACACGGTTTCCACCACGGCGATGCCGCCCAGCAGGTTGCCCAGCACCAGGCCGATCAGCGTCCACGTCGGGCCGAACGCGTTGCGAAACGCGTGGCGCATCAGCACGGAGGATTCGGACAGCCCCTTGGCGCGCGCGTGGGTGATGTAGTCCAGCCGCAGCACTTCCAGCGTGCTGGCGCGCGCCATGCGCATCAGCACGCCGATCTCGTGCAGGAACAAGGTCAGGATCGGCATGGCCAGGTACAGCAGGCCGGCCTTCCAGTCTTCACCGATCGACACATAGCCCACCACGGGCAGCCACTGTAATTTCAGGCCAAAGAAGATCAACAGCAGCAGGCCGAGCCAGAAGGTGGGAATCGACACCAGCAGCGTGGCCGAGCCCACCAGGAACAGGTCGGGCCATTTGTTCTGCTTCCAGGCGGCGATCATGCCGGCCGGCACCGCCACCAGCGCGGCAAACACCACGGCCACCAACACCACGCGGCCGCTGATCAGGAAGCGGTCCCAAACCAGCGCCAGCACGGGCTGGCCGGTGTTGATGGACGATCCCAGGTCCCCGTGCAGCATGTTGCCGAACCAAATGCCGAACTGGGTCAGCCAGGTCTGGTCCAGGCCCAGCCGCGCCCGCAGGTCAGCCAACGCGGCCGGCGTTGCCAGATCGCCCAGCAGTAGTTGGGCGGGGTCGCCCGGAATCAGCCGGATCATCACGAATACCGCCACCGCCACGATCAGCAGGGTCGGTACAGCCATGACAATTCGGGATAGCGCGAAACGCAGCATGGCCCTCTCCTATTCCTGGACGCGACGGCGCGGGCGGCAAAGGCGCCCGGATTGCGCGGTTTCAGTTTTCTGCATTGCGCCGCTTGCGCAGCGCGCGCGCCAGAAAGTCCTGCACGTGGCCGACGCACTTCAGGCCGTCGTGCGGCACGTTGTCCACCAGGTCCAGCACGGCTTGCACGCCGGCCGATTCAAAAGAGCGGCGCAGCGATTCCAATCGTTCGGGGCGCGTCTTGCCGGCATCGTTGGCGCCCGCCATGAAGAACTTGCCGCCTTCGCGGTGCGTGATTTCCCACGTTTCCAGGTCGGCCTTGCCCACGATCATGTGCACCGCCACCTGCTTGAGCGCTTCGATGTCCACGCCTTTGCCAAAGCGCGTTTCGGCGTCGCGCACGCCCACCCACCAGTCCTGGCTGGGGTCCAGCAGCGTCACGGAGCCCGGCGCGCCGATCGACACGGCCCACAGGCGTTCGGGGTGCAGATAGGCAAAGCGGTTCACGAATTGGCCACCGCCGGAATAGCCGAACAGGCCGAACTTGTCGAAGCGCAGGCCGAATTTTTCGCCCACTTCGGCCACCATGTCCAACAGGATTTGGTCGTAGCGGATGTCGCCTTCGCGCAGTTGCTTGAAGCCGTCGCGGTTGCCGTCGCCCAGCGGCCCCACCGGAAACAGCGGGCACAGCACGATGCAGTCGTTCCAGCGCGCGAACTCCGAAAAAGCGTCGCGGTATTCCACGAACGCGCGGCCCGTGCCGTGCATGATGACCACGAGTTCCATGGGGTGCTTGGCCGTGTCGATGTGCGGCGGCACGTACATGCAATACGAAAAACGCGGGTCGGTGCGCGCGGCGAACACCGTGCTGTGGCCCAGGTCATAGATGGCCCGCGCCATGGCGGCGTCGGGAGTCAGAGCGATAGCTGCGTTGGACTGCATGTTTTCCTCATCTCCATGGCCGCCAGACGCGGCGCATGGTGGCTGCCAAAGATCGAATAATGATCACATAAATTGGCGCCAATTTTAGGCGGATGCAATTCCGGGCAACAAGGCAGGGGATTCCCTAGGCTAGGGGGAAGCGGGCGGCCGGGCGAATAGGGCGAATAGGGCGAATCGGGCGATCCGGGCGATCGCGCGGGTGTGGCGTGCGGCGTGCGGCGTGCGGCGGGCGGCGTGCGGCGTGCG
>NZ_JBLVOL010000027.1:0-19017 GCF_053543755.1 Achromobacter semiaridum
CGCGGCCGGCAGCACGAAGAGGCCTATGACCGCGTAGACGACGACGTCAAGCAGGAATACCGACAGAACCAGGCCAAGGACGCGGCGGTGGCCGGCGCCGTCGTGGGCGGGTCGCGCCAGCGGCAGGATCGGCGCGAGCAAGCCAAGACCAACAGTGCGGCGTCGTCCGCGTACACCAGTTGCAAGCAGCAGCGCGGCTATCAGGTCACGCCCTGATTGAAGGTGCCGGGGGCGCGGGGCCGCGCGCTTGTCATGAGGCGGACACGATGCCGTCATAAATTTCCGCGAAGCCTTGCACACGCCGCCCGGAAACCGACATGCACCTACGCCCCGCCACCGTCCAGGACGGCCCCGCCATCGCCACCTTGCTGGCGCAACTGGGCTATCCCGGCACCACCGCCTTCATGGCGGAAAAAATCGCCCTGCTATCGGCGCATCCCGATGCCCTGTTGCGGGTGGCTCACGACGATGCCGGACAATTGCTGGGCTTTATCAACCTGCATTTCATGATCCAGCTGGCCCTGCCCGGCGACTTCTGCCGCATCGCGTATTTCTGCGTTGACGACCAGGCCCGCAGCGCGGGCGTCGGCCGTCAACTCGAAGCGGCGGCCGAAGCAGAAGCCCGCGCGCGCGGCTGCGACCGCATCGAAGTGCATTGCCATGAACGCCGCGTGGATGCGCACCGCTTCTACTACCGCCACGGGTATGAAGAATCGCCTAAATATCTGATGAAGCGGCTGGGCTTTATCATTTAGCCCATGGCGGCGTTGTCCCTGCGATCGCGCGCCGCGTTCCTGGCCTTGATCGTAGAGGAGTTTTATTAGTGGTTCGATTCGCAACGACAGCATCCCTTTCTTATCCGCCCCGCGAAGATTCCGCCCGCCTTTGGCGGCACCGACGCGCGAGGCCATGGCAGGCGGTGTGGCTGCTGGTGGTGATGCTGAGTTGCGTGTTGTTGAACTGGCCGGCCCAGGCGTTCGCGGCGTCGCCGCTGCAAGCTCAGTCGCAGCCGCCCGCCGCATCGGCATCCGCGCTGACGCCCGATGCGTTGGCCGACCTGCTGGACAATCCCGAGGCACGCAAGGCGCTGGTCGATGCGTTACGGGCGCAGGCGGCGGGAAAGCCGCCCGCAGCATCCGCCGCCCCGGGCACGGCCGCTTCCACCAAGGCGGCGACCGGGCCTGGTTTACAAGAACGCATGGCAGACGGCGTGCAACAGTTCCTGACCGGCGTTGCCGGCGACATGGGACAGGGCGTGGACGATATGCGCGCGCTGGCCTCGGGGCGCAGCCTGCGGATGGACGGCGCCACCGCCGGCAATGCGCTGCTGCCGTTGCTGCTGGCCGGCTTGGCGACGATCATTGCCTATCTGCTGCTGCGGATGATCGCCATGCGCATCTACACGCGCATCGACCGTTGGGTGGCTGAACATGCCAGCCCTTCCGAGGCGGCGACCGTTCACGGCCCCGGCACGCCGCGCCGCGCGCCTGCCTCGATGCGGGCCTTGTACCGGCGCCTGGGCGCCATCGTGGGCGCGGTTGCCATCGATGCCGGCGTTGTGCTGCTGGCCGCGATGGCGGGTGGGGCGGCGGCCCTGTGGGGCACGCCCGAGCGCGGCACGCTGGACACCCTGGCGGCCGTATTCCTGCGCGCCTTCGTGGCGGTGGAAATCGTCAAGGTACTGATCCGCACGGTGTTCGCGGTGCGGCATCCGCACCTGCGCCTGTTGCCCATGTCCGACGAACTGGCCCGGTACTGGAACGCGTGGCTGGTGCGCGTTGTCGCGGCGGCGGGCTATGGCACGCTGCTGGTGGACCCGGTGATCTCGGCCGCGCTGTCGCCTGCCCTGGGTCGCCTGGCCAGCATGGTCATCATGCTGGTGGTGTACGTGTACGCGGTGCGCATCATCTGGCAGAACCGCCATTCGGTGCGTGATCGCATGAACCATCATGCCGCCAACGCGGCCACGTTCATGGGGTCGCGGCTGCACTTCCTGTCGCGCATCTGGCACGTGCTGGGCATCGGCTACTTCACCGTACTGCTCATCGTCAGCCAGATCGACCCGACCAACGCGCTGCCCTTCATGGCGCGCGCCACCGCGCAGACCTTGCTGGTCATCGGCGTGGGCAGCCTGCTGATCCTGTTGCTGAACACGGTGATGGCCAAACCCATCCGCCTGTCCGACGACCTGCGTCGGCGGCTGCCCATGCTGGAAGCGCGCGTGAACGCCTACGTGCCCGCCATGCTGAAAGGCGTGGGCTGGATCATTCGCATCGTTATCGTGTTGCTGGTGCTGGACGCGTGGCACGCGTTCGACCTGTCGCGCTGGCTGGCGTCGGACGCGGGCGGGGCGGCCATCAAGATGGTGGTCAACGTGGTCATCGTGCTGCTGATCGCGGCGCTGGCCTGGACGGTCATTGCCAGCATCATCGAACACCGCCTGAGCCAAAACGAAGGGCGCGGCATGCCCAGCGCGCGCGAACGCACGTTGCTGTCGCTGTTCCGCAATGCCGCGTTGATCGTCATCGTGACCATGACGCTGATGGTGCTGTTGTCGCAGATCGGCATCGACGTGGGCCCGCTGATAGCAGGCGCCGGCGTGGTGGGCCTGGCCATCGGCTTCGGCGCGCAGAAGCTGGTGCAGGACATCATCACCGGCGTGTTCATCCAGCTTGAAAATGGCATGAACGAAAACGACGTGGTGCAGGTCGCCGGCGTGTTCGGCACCGTGGAGAAGATGACGATCCGTTCCGTCGGCATCCGCACGCTGGACGGCGGCTATCACCTGGTGCCGTTCTCGTCGGTGGATGTGGTCGCCAACCACATGCGTGACTTCTCTTATCACTTAGGTGAATACACCATCGCGCATCGTGAAAGCGTGGACGACGCCATTGAACATTTGCGCGCCGCGTTTGCCGAATTGATGACCGACTCGGTGCTGGGCCCCGAGATCCTGGAGGAAATGACGGTGGCCGGCGTTACCGCCGTCAACGACAAGGGCGTCACCATCCGCATCCTGATCAAGACCACGCCGGGCATGCAGTGGGCCGTGCAGCGCGGCTATAACCGCTTGTTGAAAAAGCACTTCGACGCGGCCGGTATCGAGCTGCCGTACCCGCACACGGTGGTGTACTTCGGGCAGGACAAGCGCGGCTATGCGCCATCGGCCAACGTCACGCTGCAACCCGAGCGTCCGGACGACGGCCAGGACGCGCGCGCGGCCGGGCACACCCGCCGTCGCTTCAAGCCGGAAACCAGTCAGGACGATTCGGCCGAAGTCCTGGGCAACGAACTTGAGGCGCGAGAGGAAGGGCTGGAGGAAGGGCGAGAGAAGGCAGAGGCAATGGGGGAATCGCGGGAGCCGGGCACGCCGCGCGTGTAGCGTACCGGGCTACCCCTGCGCGCAAAGTGTTGCCGACGGGACTGTCGGCCCGCGCGCCTTTACACGGCATCCCGCGCCGCGCGCAGCTTTTTCCATAGCGTGGTGCGCGAGATGCCCAGGCGCTTTGCCGCCAAGCCCATATGGCCGCCGGATTCTGAAATGGCTTGCTGGATGGCGCGCTGTTCGGCGTCCAGCCGCGTGGTGGCCAGGTCCTGCTTATCGGCCAGCTTGCTTTCCGGAAAGAGGTCTTCGGCATGGACCTGTGCCCCGTCCGCCATCACGACCGCGCGCGCGATACGGTTTTTTAGTTCCCGCACGTTGCCCGGCCAGGGGTGGTCGTGCAGCGCCTGGATGGCATCGGGCGACAGGGTCGCACCCGTGCCCGATTGGGCGGCCAACAACGTCTGTGCCAGGCCGGGCAACGCGCCGGGCCGCTCGCGCAGCGGCGGCGCCGCGACCCGGGCCACCGCCAGCCGATAAAAAAGATCCGCGCGAAACGTGCCCTGCGCCATTGCGGCCGGCAGGTCGGTGCAGGTGCTGGCCAGAATGCGGCAATGCGTGTGGCGCGCGGTGCTGTCGCCCAGCGGACGATACTGGCCGTTTTCCAACACGCCCAGCAGCGCGGCTTGTGCCCGGGGTGTCAGCTCGGCCACTTCGTCCAGATACAGCGTGCCGCCCTGCGCCTGGGAAAACAGCCCGTCGCGCGCGGCCCCGGCGCCGCTGAAGGCCCCTTTCACGTGGCCGAACAACAGGCTTTCAATCAAGTCCGACGCCAAGGTGGCGCAATTGACGGCAACGAAGGGGCCGGCCGCATAGGCCGAGCGCGCATGCACATAGCGGGCGGCGCGGTCTTTACCCGAGCCCGTTTCGCCTTCCAGCAACACGGGCAGGGCGCTGGCGGCCAGCCGTTCAAGCTCTTGCGCCAAGGGGTAGGTTTCATCGTGCAGCGCGTAGGGGTTTTCCAAGACTTCGTCTTGCTGGCCGGCCGGCTGCGCGGCGATGACCGATCGGATGCGGGCCACCAGCGCATCGGTGTCATACGGCTTGGTCAGGTAATCGTTCGCGCCCGCCGACACCAGGCGCACGGCCTGGGCAATGTCGCCATAGGCGGTGGCGAACACCACGGTGGTGTTGGACAGATGCGGGATCAAGCGCCGATAAAGATCTTCGCCGGAGCCGTCGGGCAGTCGGATGTCGGCCAACAGGAATGCCGGCCGCATGCGGGTCCGGCGAAACACTTCGACCGCCTGGGCGCAGCTTTGCAGCCATTGCGTGGCGATGCCTTCCAGCCGCAGGCGCTGAAGCAGCGCGCCGCCCAGCAGTTCATCGTCTTCGATCAGCAAAACCTGGATGTCGCTCACGCCGTATCTTCCTGTGGACCGTAGGGCAGGCGCACGGAAATGCGCGTGCCGGTTGCCATGCGGGTTGCGCGCAAACGGCCATGCATGGTTGTTGTCAGGTCGGCCACGATGCCCAGGCCCATGCCGTCGCCATCGGGGGGCGCGCCCTTCAGCGCGCGGCTGGCTGCCGGCGGCAGGCCGTTGCCCCGGTCGGCCACGTGCAGGGTCAGCGCGTGGCGGCTCGCCCGCGCAAACACCTGGACCAGTTCGCCACGCGGCGAGGCCTGGATGGCGTTCAGTACCAGGTTCAGCAACACCTGCCGCACGGCGCCCGCGGGCAGCGTCAGGCGGCGATCCTGCATGCCTTCGCAATGCAGTTCCACACGCACGCCCGCGCGGTTGGCCTGTGCGCCCACCATCAGCCGGATGTCCGCGATATCTTCTTCGCGCAGCAGGGCGGTGCCGGGGCGGAAGGTGCGCAGGCTGGCGTCCACCACCGCTTGCAGCGCTTGTACGCCGCGTTCGATAAAACCCAGGGACTCGTCGCGCACGTCGTCCCGGTCGCCAAATTGCCGTAGCGTCTGCACGGCGGTGCGCAGCCCGCCCAAGGGGTTGCGCACTTCGTGGGCCAGCGCGGCCGACATCCGGCCCAACACCGCTTCGCGCTCGATGCGCGCATTGCGTTCGGTCAGTGCTTCACGTTGTTGCGCGCTTTCAACCATCCAGTTGTAGGCGGACAGCAGTTCCTGGAGTTCGGGGTCTGTGGTGTCCACCCGCATGGGGCGCAAGCGATCGTCCGGACCGGCGCGCAGGGCCTCGGTCAGCGAAATGATCGGGCGCTGAAGCCGGCGCGCCATGCCGAAGCACAGCACCGCGCCGCCCAGGCTGATCGCCAGCCCCACCAGGCCCAGCTCCCAGGCCAGTTCCTGGCGTTGCCGGTGAAAGTCGCTGACGTCCAGGTTGGCCACCAAGGTCCCCAGCGCGGGCCGCGCGTCGTCCAGCAAGCGCCACGTCCACACACCTTCCGATCGTGCGCTGATCAGCGTGCCGGCGGTGTCCGCCAACGATGCCAGCGGAATCGGCTCAACCTCGGGGTAGCGCGCCACGTGCGCCAGCAGGCGGTGGTCCCCTGCGACGACGGCCAGTGTGCGGTCGACCACGCCCAGATGCGTATCCAGCGCGCGGTTCAGCACATCGACCATCTGTGCACGGTCGTCGGTGCGCACTGCCGGCAGGATCGCGGCGGACAGACCATCCAGATACACCTGGCCCAAATTGGCGACCTGCCGGTCGAACTGGCGCGACACGCCATGCAGCGCCAGCGAAATCAGCGCGGCGGATATCGCAAGAAACAGCAGCGAGACTGCAAGCGGAATGCGGGCGGTCAGGGGCAGGCGGGGAAAGCGGTGCATGGGGGCAGCATGGCGAGGCGGTCGAAACCACGAAAACGAGGATTATGCCTGGGTGGAATCGGGGCTCGCATTTGCAAGAAATGGCAAGCGCGCGGCGCGCGGGAAAAATCCATGCCAGCCCGCTTTCAGCGGGGAACGTTCGCCGCGATGTTCACTTTTGTGAACATCGCCTGTACCGCGATGTTCACCGTTGTTCAGCGGCGTGAACAGGCGTCTTTCTTCCTGCTGGTTTTCCCGGATGTCACGCGCAAAACCGTGAAAGCGGATTGCAAGGCGTCGTCCTTAAAGTGCCCCCTCCTTCGGCTTGCGACATCACGCGCGCCGAAGCATGTCGACAACAATCAGGGGAGCAAGCCGTGGGCAGCACCATATTTTCCAGAAAGCGCGATCTGTGGGGCGGGGCGTTCATCGCCCTGTGCGGCGCGCTCACTATTCTTGAAGCATCGTCCTACAACATCGGAGAACTGGCGCGGATGGGCCCGGGCTATTTTCCGCTGATGATCGGTTGCTTTCTGGTCGCGCTGGGCATCCTGGTTCCGTTAAGCCCGGACCCCGATGAAGTGCAGGAAGAAATGATCGAAGAACAGCTGCCCCAGCCTACGCGCCGGGATCGCGTGCGTGGCATGGCGTGCATTGCCGCCGGCATCGCGCTCTTCATCATTCTGGGCAGTTTCCTGGGATTCCTGCCCGCCACGTTCGCGCTGGTGTTCGTCTCGGCGCTGGGCGATACGTCCAACTCCGTCAAGTCCGCCGCCATTCTCGCCATTGCGATGACGGTGTTCGGCGCGGTGGTGTTTTCCTGGGCGCTGCAATTGCAGTTTCCGATGCTGCGCTGGGGGTAGGAAATGGATCTGTTCGACAACGTATTGCATGGTTTTTCCGTGGCGTTGCAGTGGGAGAACCTGCTGTGGTCGCTGTTCGGCGTGTTCATGGGCAACATGATCGGCGTGCTGCCGGGCATGGGCGTGCTGGCCGCCATTTCGATCCTGCTGCCGCTGACCTACGCGATGACGCCGGTTGCCGCGCTGATGATGCTGGCCGGCATCTACTATGGCGCGCAGTATGGCGGCGGCATCACCTGCATTTTGCTGAACCTGCCGGGCACGCCGTCACACGCGGTGACCTGCCTGGACGGCAACCCGCTGGCCCGCCAGGGCAAGTCGGGGTCGGCGCTGTTCATGCTGGTCATGTCGTCGTTCGTGGGCGCCAGCGTGGGCATCATCATCATGATTCTGTTTTCGCCGATGCTGGTGGAAGTGGCCTTCCAGTTTGGCCCGGCGGAATATTTTTCGATGATGATGCTGGGCCTGTTCGCCGGCGCCACGCTGGCCAAGGGCTCGGCCATCAAGGGCATCGCCATGGTGTTCCTGGGCTTGCTGCTGGGCGTGGTGGGCACCGACGTCAACACGGGCACCATCCGTTACGCCTTCGGTGTCATTGAACTGAGCGACGGCGTGCCCTTGGTGGCGCTGGCCATGGGCTTGTTCGGCCTGGCGGACTTCTTCGCCAACGTCAACCGCATCGGCAAGGCCACGACGGTGGGCGCGGGCCCCAAGATGTCGGTGCGGCCCGAGCCCGGCGACATCAAGAAGTCGGCCATGCCGATTGTGCGCGGCAGCGCCATAGGCGCGATCCTGGGCATCTTGCCGGGCACGGGCGCGACCATTGCGTCGTTCATGTCCTATGCGGTGGAAAAGCGCGTGTCCAAAACGCCCAAGCGCTTCGGCAACGGCGCCATCGAAGGCGTGGCGGGTCCGGAATCGGCCAATAACTCGGCGGCGCAAACCAGCTTCATCCCCACCATGAGCCTGGGTATTCCCGGCGACTCGGTGATGGCCCTGATGCTGGGCGCGCTGATCATCCACGGCATTCAGCCGGGTCCGCAGATGGTGACCGAACACGCCGACCTGTTCTGGGGGCTGATCGCCAGCTTCTGGATCGGCAACGTCATGCTGGTGGTGATGAACCTGCCGCTGATCGGCATGTGGGCACGGCTGCTGAAGGTGCCGTACAAGTACCTGTTCCCGTCCGCGCTGTTCTTCGTGTGTGTCGGCGTCTACAGCACCAACAACAACCTGTTCGATGTGGGCATGGTGCTGGTGCTGGGCCTGGTGGGTTACCTGTTCCTGAAGTTGCGTTTTTCGCCCGCGCCGCTGCTGCTGGGTTTCGTGTTGGGGCCGATGGTCGAAGAGAACTTCCGGCGTGCGCTGCTGCTGTCGCGCGGCAGCATGAGCGTGTTCGTCGATCGCCCGATCAGCGCCGGCTTCGTCTACGCCATCCTGGCGCTGGCCGCCTGGCTGGTGTTCTCCACAGTGCGTAATCGCAAGCGTGTCCGCGAGCTTGAACGGGCGCAGGCCGGCGCCTGATCGCGTACGGGTGTTGCACTGAAAAGGGGGCTGCGGGCTGGCCCCCTTTTCCCTTGATGGGAGCGTGTCATGAAGCAATCGGAGTGGTCCGCGCAGGGCGACGCGCGGTGCGGTGACTTGACCGTGGTGCGCGAACTTCCCTTTGTGGAGTTCATTGAACTGCTTGAATTCAGCCATCTGCGTTTTGACCTGCCCGCGCAAGGGGCGACGTCCGCGCTGGTGGGCACGCAGGAATGGCGCAGGCGGATCGAAGGCGAATCCACGCAGCCGGAATCCGTGTATGTCTGCACGACGCTGGAGGCGCTGCATGACGCGGTGCTGGCGCCCGAGGATGCCGAACTGAAGATCGACATGCCGTGCCAAAGCCGCGTGCGCCTGCGTACACTGTTTCAGCAACGCGACCGCGCCGCGTCCACGCCCTGCGTCCGGGTGGACTTGCAGGCCTTGATACGGCGGGTGCTGGTGCCGGCCAGCGCCCCGGCGCATCTTTTTGAACTGGTCAGGCACGTCGTCATGACGCGCCTTTGGGTCGAGGTCGCGCGGGTGTAGCCGCCGCGCATTTCACTTCGGATTGACCACCTCTTACGTACAGGAACCGACACGTGACAGCGTCCGCACTGGAAATCATCGCCGCCCTTGTTTTCGCCGTTGCCTTGGTGCACACCTTTTCGGCGCCGCTTTTCTTGCGCCTGGCGCATCGCAGCAAGCGCCATGGCGGGCTGCTGCATCTGCTGGGCGAAGTCGAAGTGGTGTTCGGATTCTGGGCGGCGATATTGCTGGTCTTGATGGCGTTGGCCGCGTCGGGCGAAACGGCGCTGGCGTATGCCGAATCGCGCAACTACACCGAGCCCGCCTTTGTTTTTGTGGTGATGGTCATCGCGGCGTCCTTGCCGGTGCTGACGGTGGTGATGCGGCTGGTCGAACGCGTGGCGCGGTTGTTGCCGGTGCGCGACCAAACCGCCAAGGCCTGGCTGTGCCTGGCGCTGGTGCCCCTGGCCGGCTCATTGGTGACTGAGCCGGCCGCCATGACGATTGCCGCCATGATGCTGGCGCCGCAGGTGTTTCATCGCGAGATGCCGGAACGGTTGAAATACCTGGCGCTGGGCGTCTTGTTCGTCAACATCTCGATCGGCGGCACGCTGACGTCGTACGCCGCGCCGCCGGTGTTGATGGTGGCGTCCACCTGGGGTTGGGATAGCGCCTTCATGTTCGGCACCTTCGGCTGGAAGGCGGCGCTGGCCGTGCTGGTGAACGCCACGCTGGTGACGGTGTTGCTGCGGCCGCACCTGCGCTCGGGCGACGTGATGGCGATGAAGGATTCCGCCGTGCCAATGTCACCCGTGGTCATCATCGTGCACCTGTTCTTCCTGGCTGCCGTCGTGCTCAGCGCGCATCACCCCATCCTGTTCCTGGCGCTGTTCCTGTTCTTCATCGGCTACACCCAGGCGTACAAAGCGCATCAAAGCCCGTTGATCATCAAAGAGGCCCTGTTGGTCGGCTTCTTTCTTGCGGGCCTGGTGGTGTTGGGCGGCATGCAGCAGTGGTGGCTGCAACCCATCGTCAGCGGGCTGGAGCCGAACGTGCTGTTCGTCGGCGCCCTGGCGCTGACGGCCATCACCGACAACGCCGCGTTGACTTACCTGGGGTCGCTCATCGACGGCATCTCCGCCCAGGCGCAATACATGCTGGTGGCCGGCGCGGTGGCCGGCGGCGGGCTGACCGTCATCGCCAATGCCCCCAACCCGGCGGGCGTGGCGCTGCTGCGCGGCAGCTTCGCCAACGGCGCGGTCAGCATGCCGGGCTTGCTGGCTGGCGCGCTGATTCCTACGCTGGTGGCGGCGTCGTTTCTGTTTTTTTTGTGATGGTCCCGGGCATCAAGACGCCGCGCCACCTTCAAAGCGGACATCGGCAGCGGGCAGCGCAACGATCTTCACGCCAAAGCTGGTGATGGCGGGCAGGGTGGCGTTGTGATGCGCGCGGATCTGGGCGCCGGATGCATGCGCTTTGTCGTGCGTGGTGTGCGCGTCGGCGGCTATCGTCACCGCAAAGCCCAAGGCCGCCGCGCGCCGTACGGTGGTGTCCACGCAGAATTCCGTGGCGTAGCCACAGACCGCCACCGCCGTCACGCCCAGGTCGGACAGCGTCTGACCCAGCGTGGTGCGCAGGAAGGAATCGGGCGTGGTCTTGCGCACGCGCATGTCGTTGGGCGCGGGGCGCAGGCGCGGGTCCAGTTCCCAGCCGGGCTCTGCGTGCGCCAAGGCGCTGCCCGGGGCCTCGTGCTGCACGTAGATGACGGGGGCGCCAGCCTGGCGGGCACGTTCGGCCAACGTGTTGATACGGTCCAGTACGTCTGGGGCGTCGGCGGGCGCCGGCTGCGTGTCGGTGGTGTCGAACAAGGCGCGCTGCACGTCGATGATGATCAAGGCGTTGGGCATGGGGATAGAGGGGGCGGCTGAGGCGGTGGCGGGCGCGGACAAGGAAGCTTGGCGCACCCGAATCTTGCAGTCTACCGCCGCCCGCACACCGCTTGGCGGCCGCCATCAATAATGATTACAATTCCCATTCTTAAAAATTGGGGTAGCGGTCGCCACGGCCATGTCGTCCTTGGAATCTCTGGAGCACCGAGCGCTGGGCTTGCTCTACCGCGACCATCACGGATGGTTGCGGGGTTGGTTGCTGAGGCGGCTGAACGTGCCCGCCGAAGCGGCTGACCTGACGCAGGACACCTTCCTGCGCCTGCTGGCTTCGCCGGCGTCGATGGCGCAGTTGCAAGGCGTGCGGCAGCCGCGCAGCTTTCTGGCGACGGTGGCGCAGCGCACGCTGGTGGATCACATCCGGCGCCAGGTGCTGGAACGCGCCTGGCTGGAAACGCTGGCGCAGCAGCCCGAGGCGCACGCCATTTCCCCCGAGACTCAGGCCATCCTGCTGGAAACCATACGCGAGATCGACGCCATGCTGCACGGGCTGGGGCACAAGGTGCGACGCGCCTTCCTGATGTCGCAAGTGGAAGGCGCCAGCTATGCGGACATCGCCGTGCAGTTGGGCGTCACCGTCAGTTCGGTGAAGAAGTACATGGCGCGCGCCACCGAGCATTGTCTGGTGTACGCCTTGGAAAGGCAGTAGAAGCCGATGGCCGACAAGACGATTACCGCGGCGGCGCAATGGTACGCGCGCCTGTGCGCCGACGAAGTCAGCGCGGCCGACGTGGCGGCGCATGGCCGCTGGCTGGCCGCCGACCCTGAACACGCCCGCATCTGGCGCCAGGTGGAACGGCTGCGCGGCACCCTGGGCGCGGCGCCTGCCCGGCTGGCGGCCGATACGCTGAACCGCGCCGACCACCACTTTGCGCGCCGACGCGCCGTGTTGCGCAGCGGCTTGGGCGCGGTGGCGCTGCTGGGCGCGGGCGGCATGCTGGCCTGGCGTGTCTTGCCGGTTGACCAGATGGTGGCCGGCTATCTGGCCGACTACCGCATGGGCACGGGCCAGCGGCGCGAACTGACGCTGACGGACGGCACCTTGCTGTGGCTGGACAGTGCCAGCGCGGTGGACGTGTCCATGGACGCGCGCGGCCGCCACATCACCGTGCACGCGGGCGAAATCCTGATCGACACCGAACACGCCGCGCCCGGCCTGCCCCCGCTGCGCGTGACCACGCCCCACGGCACCGTGCGGCCCCTGGGCACGCGCTTTACCGTACAGCGCCTGAACGACCTGACCCGCGTGGCCGTGCTGCGCCATGCCGTCGAACTGCTGCCGGCCGACGGTGGCGCGGCGCTGGTGCTTAAGGCCGGCGAACAGGGTGTGCTGCAAGCCGCCGCCGCCCGCCATGAAGGGCAGATCTTCGGCGAGCCGGACGCCTGGACGGGTGGACTGCTGATCGTGGACGGCATGCGTCTGGCCGACTTCGTGGCGCAGCTGGACCGCTACCGCCCCGGCCACTTGCGCTGCGACGATGCGGTGGCGCAGCTGCGCGTGTCAGGGGCCTTTCCCATTGACGACACCGACCGCGCGCTGGCCGCCGTGGAACGCGCATTGCCCGTGCGCATATCCCGTTTCACGCGCTACTACACCCGGATCAGCGCCCGGGGCTGAGATTATTTTCGTTGGGCATTGTCCTTTTTCCGCGCTCGTCCGACTTAGCAGGGATTACGTCGGATTTGATTCACGGAAACTTCATCCCATGCCTTCCCTACTGACCAAACCTTGCCACCCCGGTGCCTTGGCGCCTGTTGCCTGCGCCGTCTTCACCGCGTTGATGACGCTGGCGTTTGCCCCGCCCGCCTCGGCGCAAGCCGCCGACACGGCCGCCAGCACGCGTCGCTACGACGTGCCTGCCGGACCGCTGGGCCTGTCCCTGAGCCGCTACGCCGCCCAGGCCGGCGTGGTGCTGTCCTTTGACGCGTCGCTGACGCAAGGCAAGCAAAGCGCCGGCCTGCAAGGGGAATACGGCATCGCCTCGGGGTTGGCCGCGATGCTGGCGGGCACGGGGCTGGAAGCGGTCAGCCAGGGCGGCAACAACTACGGGGTGCGCCGTGCGGCGGCGCAGACGCTGGCGCCCGTCGAGGTCCTGGGCTCGCGTGAACCAGGCCCCAGCGAAGGCACCGACTCGTACACCGTGGGCGTGTCCACCACCGCCACCAAGCTGCCGATGACGTTGCGCGAAACGCCGCAGTCGGTCTCGGTGATGACGCGCCAACGCTTGTCGGACCAGGGCTTGAATACGCTGGAAGACGCCATCGCCAACACGCCCGGACTGACCTTCAAGAAGAAGGGCTCGGCCGATGACAACGAAAAGGGCCTGTACGCACGTGGGCTGGAAGTCACCAACATGCAGGTGGACGGCGTGCCCACGCACAAGGACTTCAATGCGCTGGGGCTGGACACCGCGCTGTACGACCGCATTGAAGTGGTGCGCGGGTCCACGGGTTTGTTGAACGGCGCGGGCAACCCGGCGGCGTCCATCAACCTGGTGCGCAAGCGTCCCACGTCGGAATTCCAGGCCAGCGTGGGCGCGGCCGTGGGGTCGTGGGACTACAAGCGCACGGAATTCGACCTGGGCAGCCCGCTGGACGAAGCCGGCAAGCTGCGTGGCCGCGTCGTGGGCGCGTGGCAAGAGGGCGGCTCGTTCATCGACCGCGTCAAGCAGGATTCGCAGCTGCTGTACGGCGTGATCGAAGCCGATCTTGGCGAACGCACCATGCTGACCTTGGGCGGGGAATATCAGCGCAAGCACTGCACGGCATGCTCGTACTTCGGCTTTCCGGCGGCCTACGCGGACGGCACCAAGACGGATTTCCGCCAGAGCTTCAACTCGGCCACCGACTGGAGCCGCCAGACGCGTACCCGCTACAACGTGTTCGCCACGCTGGACCACGAATTTGCGCCGCTGTGGAAGGGCTCGGTGACCGTGTCGCACACGGGCGACGACAACGACCGCACATATGGCTGGTTCAGCAGCAATGGTTGGGCAGACCCGAACACGGGCAAAGGCGCGTCCCTGTGGGTCGCCAAATGGCCCATTCCCAAAACCCAGAACGCCGTGGACGCCAGCCTGACCGGCGCCTTCAACGCGTTCGGCCGCCAGCACGACGTGGTGATCGGCGCCAGCGCCTCGCACACCAATGGCGACTACGACATGTACCCGCTGTGGACCGCGCCGGGCTACGACGCCAAGATCCCGGACATACGCGGCTGGTCCGGCAACATGCCGGAGCCGGACTGGCAGACCACGGGCAAGCGCGATTACACCGAAAAGCAGTCGTCGGTCTACGGCGCGCTGCGCCTGCGGCCGACGGATGCCTTGTCCGTGGTGCTGGGATCGCGCGTGACGTGGTGGGACCAGCAGGCGTCCTACAACTACAACGACGGCACCTCGTATCCCGACAATATGCGCGAGCAGGGCGTCTACACGCCTTACGCCGGGCTGGTTTACGACCTGACACCGACCCTGTCCGCGTACGCCAGCTACACCAGCATCTTTCAACCGCAGCAGGCGCAGAATGTGTCGGGCGGCGTGCTGGAACCCATCAAGGGCAATACCTATGAAGTCGGCCTGAAGTCGACGTGGCTGGATGGCCGGCTGAACGGTTCGGTGGCGTTGTTCCGCACGCGGCAGGACAACTACGCCATGGTGGACGGCGACAAGCTGGCGCCCAATGGCGACAGCGCCTATGTGGCGGCCGATGGCGCGGTGATGCGCGGCGTGGAAGCCGAGCTCAGCGGTGAGCTGACCCCGGGCTGGCAGGTGCAGTTGTCGTATGCCTACGTGGACCGCCGCCTGCCGCAAGGTTTCATCACACAGGTCGGGCTGCCGCGCCACATCGCCAAGCTTTACACCACGTATCGCCTGCCGGGCGACCTGAGCGCGCTGACCGTGGGCGGCGGCCTGCGTTGGGAAAGCGGCAGCGACTATTCCAGCCGTGGCCCCGGCGGCCAGCAGTTTGAATCGTCGCAAAGCGGCTATGCGCTGGTTGACCTGATGGCGCGCTACCAGGTCAACCGCCAATGGTCGGCAACCTTGAACCTGAACAACGTCTTTGACAAGAAGTACTACGCCAGCACCAACGTCTACAGCAACTACTACGGCGCGCCGTTCAGCGCGATGCTGGGCGTGAATTACCGGTATTGATGCTGATCCGTTAAATTACGGCGTCCACGCGCCACGGCTCGCCTCGCGCGAGCCGTGGCCGGTCCACCGCAAGGACTGATCATGACCCGGCAAGACCCTGAAAAATCGCCGCGGCGGCTGCGGCAATTGCGGCAGTTGCGGCAGTTGCATCGGCATCTGCATCCTGCCGCATGGTGAAAACCTTCGAACTCGACACGCTGAAAATGCGGATGGGCGACGCGCAGTTGGCGGGCCTGGATCTGCACCAGCGCATCCAGCGCGCGCTACGCGCGCTGATCCTGGACGGTGCGCTGGGCGCGGGCGTGAAGCTGCCCGCCACGCGCGGGCTGGCCTTGTCGCTGGGCGTGGCGCGAGACACCGTGGAAAACGCCTACGTGCAGCTGCATCGTGACGGCTATATCGTGCGGCGCGAAGGGTCGGGCAGCTATGTGTCCGATACCGTGGGCGCCGTCCTGCGCGGAGCGGGCGCGCGCGTCCGGTCGCGGCGTGGCGTCAGGGCGGGGCAGGGAGTAAGGGCGATTCAGGCGGTAAGGGCCGGGCAAGGCGGCAATGCGGCGCCGCTCAAGGCAAGCCCCGGCCTCAGCCGGCGCGGCACGACGATCTTCGACAGCGGCGGCGTGACCGATCAGCAAGCGGTCAAGGCGTTCGCCACCGGGCTGCCCGAAACGCGCACCTTTCCCGTCGATGTCTGGCAGCGCCTGCAACGCCAGGTGCTCAAAGCGCATCGCGACAGTGTGCTGCTGCATGGCGACCCGCAAGGAGCCGAGCCGCTGCGCCGCGCGATTGCGGCCTACCTGAACCTGGAGCGCGGCGCCCGGGTGTCGGCGGACCAGATCCTGGTCTTGTCCAGCACGCGGCAGGCGCTGTCCCTGTGCGCGCAGTTGCTGGTGGATGCCGATGGCCCGCTCCTGATGGAGAACCCGGGCTACTTCGGCGCGCGCAAGGCGTTTGAAGCCGCGCAGGCCCGTGTCGTGCCGATTGATGTGGACGCGGACGGCATCCGCATGGACCTGCTGCGGCAGGACCCCAGCGGCGCCAGCTGCGTCTATGTGACGCCGTCGCATCAATACCCCACGGGCGCCATCCTGTCGCTGGAGCGGCGCCTGATGCTGACGCGCTGGGCGCATGAGAACCGGCGCTGGATCATCGAAGACGATTACGACAGCGAATTTCATTACGACGGCCCGCCCACCGCGTGCGTGCAGGGCGTGGACCAGTTTGATCGGACCTTGTATCTGGGCACCTTCAGCAAGACGCTGTTCCCCGGCTTGAGAATGGGCTACATGGCTTTGCCGCCTGAGCTGGTCGACGCCTTTGCCCGCGCCCGCAGCATCATGGACGGGCACACGCCGCAGGTGCTGCAACTGACGCTGGCGCGCTTCATGGAAGATGGCCACTACAACGCCCACGTGCGGGCGATGCGCAAGCTGTACGCGTCGCGTCGGGCCTGCATGCTGGATGCAATCGGGCGGCATCTGGCGGGCATCGTCACCGCCATCCGGCCACCGGGTGGTTTGCAGGTGCCTTGCCTGCTGCAACCGGGATGGTCCGAATCACAGACCATCCGGCAAGCGGCCGAAGCCGGTATCGTGCTGCCGGGCATCAGCCGCCTGTACTCGGGGGCGGATCGCCTGGAAGGGTGGCTGCTGGGCTACGCGTCCTTGGCCGAACACGAGATCGAAGCCGCCATGCTGCGGCTGCGCCACGTATTGGCGCGCACCCCACGGCGGTAGCGCCTGGGGCATGCATTGCGGTGGTCGAACCCGTGACGCGCGTGCTGCCGCCGCCGTCCCCCCTACGGTCTGGCAGCACCGCCGATCAGCGTGCGATGGCCGCCGTGGATCAGCAAATGCGCCGTCAACCCGGCGACCAGCCCCCAGAACGCGCCGCCCACGCCCAGCAGCGTGACATTCGCGGCGGTGGCCAGGAAGGTGATCAGCGCGGTTTCGCGGGTGCGGGCGTCGGCCATCGCGTTGGCCAGGCTGCCGCCGATGGCGCCCAGCAGCGCCAGCCCGGCCAGCGTGGTGATGAAGGCCTTGGGCAGCACCATGAACAGCGAGGCCAGCGTCACGCCGAAGGTGCCCACCAAAACGTAGAACAGTCCACACGCCAGGCCGGCCAGGTAGCGCTTGCGCGGGTCGGGATGCGCGTCCGGGCCGGTGCAGATGGCCGCCGTGATCGCCGCGACGTTGAACGCGTGCGCGCCAAACGGGGCCATCAGCAACGAGCCCAAACCCGTCGTGACCAGAATCGGGTTGGCGCTGGTCTTGAAGCCGTCGTTGCGCAGCACCAGCATGCCCGGCATGTACTGGCCGGTCAGTGTGATGATGAACAGGGGCAGCGCCACGCCCAGCAAGGCGTTCAGCGAAAACCGCGGCATTTCGAATACCGGTGTGGCCAGGCTCAGGTGCACGGCTGAAAAATCAATGCGGCCCTGCGCGATCAGCATCGCCAGGCCGATGACCAGGATGCCGACCACGGCAAAGCGCGACGTGAATCGCTTGAGCAGCGCGTACGACACCACCAGGACGATGACCAGCAGCGGGTCGACGCTGGCGCCGCCAAAGGCATTGACGCCGAATTGAAGCAGGATGCCTGCCAGCAGGCCCGCCGCGATGCCGCCCGGTATCAGACGCACCAGCTTCTCAAAGGCGCCCGACATGCCCAGCACCACGAAGCCCAGCGCTGAAATGACATACGCGCCGATCAGTTCGCCATACGGGGTGAATGGCATCACCGTGGCCAGGAACGCGACGCCGGGCGTGGACCACGCGGTGATGATGGGCGCCTTGTAGCGAAAGCTGAGCATTGCCCCCGTGATGCCCACGCCCACGGACACCGCCCAGACCCACGACGCGGTCTGCGCCGGTGTCAGCCCGGCCAGCTCGGCCGCCTGGAACACCAGCACAAAGGTGCCGCCGTAATTGACCAGCACCGAGATCAGCGCCGCAACGGTCGGGGAAAAGAAGTCGGCGGCGCGTAGCCTGACCGGCGATGGATTCATGACAGCACTCCACACTTTCAAGAAATGCGGCCGGCATCTTGACGATGGCCGGCCGGCACGGAAAGCAAAAGTGTAGGGCTGTGGCGGCCTGTTCAGTCAGGCCACATTCCTGAATTCAACCAGACCACTTATTGGCAACGCTGCGTGGGCAGACCGTAGCCCACGGTGATGGCGGTGACGGGCACGTCCTTGAAGGCGGCCTGGGCCGCGTCGTCAAAGCGCGTTTCGCAATTGAACTTGGTGTCCATCACGTAGTCCTCGCCGGCCGCCTTCTTGATCTGGGCTTCCCAGGCGTCGGCGGCGTCCAGTGCCTTGCCGCTGACCAACACCATTTCCATCAGCACTTCCACGGCGCCCGACGAACGCGGCGCCGTCCACAGCGCGTAGACGGACGGGTCCGCCGCGTTGCCGCACTGCGAGAGGCAATCCGCGGTGTAGCGCAGGCCCCGGCCGAACATGCCCGGGGTGATGGGCTGGCCGGCCTTGGGCGCGTCTTCGCCGATGAAGCTCTTCAAGTCGGCCTCGCAGCCCGGGGCCAGCTCCAGGCGCAGCGCCGTCACCTTGCCGTTGCCGATGGTGGCCCTGACCTGACACTGTTGCACCACGAAGACGTGGTCATTGCCGAAGGATTCCCGAGGCACGCCGGCAACCGATTCAAGATAACGCTGGTTCGCGCCCAACATGGCGCCGTTGAACACTTCCTTTACCGTCGCCGCCTGTGCGGCGTTTGCGCCGACCAGCAGGATACCCAGGGCCAAGGCTTTGAACTTCATTCGAATGACACTCCGTGGTTGGTGGCATCGGGAGCCCGTGGCGGGCTCGCAAAAAGTCGGATGCACGCGCATCCTGCCACAAACCCGCGTGTTTCGTGTGAGGAAAAAGGGC
>NZ_JBLVOL010000027.1:19037-33580 GCF_053543755.1 Achromobacter semiaridum
GGGGGGGGCCCGCCCGGGCGTCAATTGGGCTTTAACGAGATGTCCCGGGCCACCTGCCCCAGCAGGTCGTAGTCCTTGCGTGCGCGTGCCAGTGCTTCGCCCGGCGTATTGCCGACGACGACCCACCCCAGTTCCTGCAACTTGCGCTGCATGTCGGGTTCTTTCAGGCTGGCGGCGACCGCGTCGTGAAGCTTGTCGACGATGGCGGGGGGCGTGCCCTTGGGCGCCGCCAGCCCGAACCAGCCGGCCGGCACCAAGCCTGTCACGCCGACTTCCTTGGCGGTCGGCACCTGGGGGTAGCCGCTGAAACGATAGTCGCTGGTGACGAACAGCGCGGTCGTTTTGCCGGCGGTGACGTACGGGATCTGGGACGCCGCGTTGTCCATCATGGAATCCACGTGCCCGCCCAGGATGTCATTGACGGCGGGTGCCGCGCCCTTGTAGCCGATGATGCTCAGGTTCAGCCCCGCCAGCTTGGCGAAGGCTGCCTGCGTCAGATGCGCCTGCGTGCCCAGGCCCGCATTGGCCGACGTCAGGCCGCCCGGCTTGGAACCATCCAGCGCCTTGAAGGCCGCATAGGTCTGCGCCGGAAAGGTCTTGTTGACGACGAAGACGAACGGAACTTCGACGGCGATTGAAATGTGCGCCAGGTCGTCCAGCGTGCTGTAGCGCAGCTTGTAGATGTGCGGGTTGACCGAAATGGTCCCGCTGGCGCTGAGCAGCAGCGTATAGCCGTCGGGGGCGGCACGCACGACATGTTCGGTGGCGATGGAACCGCCCGCGCCCGGCTTGCTGTCCACGATGACGGGCTGGCCCAGGCGCTTGGACATCGACTCGGCCAGCAGCCGGGTCATCGTGTCGGACGCGGACCCGGGCGCATAGGGATAGACGATGGTGATGGCCTTGGCCGGATAAGCGTCGGCGGAGGCGGCTTGCGCCATGCTGCAAGGCAGCAGCAGCGCGGCAAGGTAAGTGCACAGGCGTTTCATGGTTGTTCCCCTTGGTGTCGTACTGTTTGAATAATGTTCTGGACCACCGGAATGGCAAGCGCGCCATACCAGTCAAGCTCCGCCAGCATGTCGGCGCGGTACCAGCCTGCCTGATGCAGAAGGTTGAGCGAGGCAATGGTCTGGCCGTCCCAGCGCACGGGCACGTTGACCGCGCTTTCGCAGCCCAGTGAGCGGATCAGTTCATGATCCGGAAACGCCGCTTCGCAGGCGGCGCGGTCCGCGCATATCCTGGCTTTGCCGTCTTGCACGACGCGGGCAAAAAAATCGCTGTCTTCGCGTATCGGCTTGGCGCCGCCGGGCGGGTAGGCGTCCGGCAGGCTGGAGAAATAGCGGCGGCTCAAGCCCGCCTGCCGGTCAAGGACCAGGACGGTGAACAAGCGGTAGCCGATGCGTTCCGCCAAGGCGGCGGCCAGCCCTTGCAGCCCGGCGTGCGGCTGCGGACCGCCGGCCAGCGCGCGCGCCATTGCACTTAGCGCATCCGCTTGCGGCGGCAGGTTTGTTGAACTTGTCACGGCCTGGTTTCCATCGGTGGTGGAAAGCCATTTTGGCCGCCAAAGGCCATGTAGAGCTAATGAATAAAGCTGAGATATCCATTACCATTTCCGCATGGAAAACGCCTCGACCGATCTTGCCTGGACTCGCCGCCTGAAGCTTCGACACCTACAGGTGCTGACGGCATTGGAAAGCGCGGGCAGCGTCACCGCGGCCGCCAAGGCCATGCACATGACGCAGCCCGCGCTGTCGCACTGGCTCAGCGATATGGAAGAGCTGGTCGGCACGGCGCTTTTCGTGCGGGGCCGCAAGCTGGAATTGACGGAAGCCGGGCGCGCGCTATGGCGCTATGCATGTCGCGTGCTGGGAGACACGGCGCGCACGGGCGAAGAAATCGAGGCGGTGAAGGGCGGCGTGGCGGGGCATCTGCATATCGGCACGATCCTGTCCGCCGCGCCCGTGTTGCTGCCGCGCGCCATCGCGGCGCTGCACCAGCGTTCTCCCAAGGTGCAGATCGAATTGGTGGAGGGCTTGCTGGAACCCTTGATAGAGCGGGTTGAACGCCGCGAAATCGATTTGATCATCGGCCCGCTGGACGTGCGCGCCAGCCGCTCGGGCCTGTGCACGGAATGGCTGATGACGGACTCCTTCAGCGTGGTGGCGCGACGCGGCCATCCGCTGGCTGAAATGGACGCGCCACGGTGGGAAGATACCGGCGCGTACCCCTGGATCCTGCCGCCACCCGGCACCTTGTCGCGGATGCGGCTGGACCAGGCGGTGGCAGACGCCGGCATGCCGCCGCCCAGGCCCGCCGTCGAGACCAGTTCGCTGGTGGCGCTGCTGTCCATGCTGCAAGACCGCGACTACATCGCCACCTTGGCAAGCTCGGTGGCGCACATGTATGAACAGCTGAACCTGATCCGCATCATCCGCGTGCCGTCACGACTGGAGTTCGGCCCCATCGGCATGCTGTGGGCGGCGGATTCCCCCAGCATTGTGCTGCCGGCCTTGCGCGATACCTTGCGCGAAGAAGCCGGCAGCCTTGCCGAAACGGGGAACGGCGGCGCAAGCGCTACTTGACGGTGGCGTACTCCAGCGTCTTGGGCGTATGCGTCAAGACGCGTGGGGTGTCGCCCACGACCACCGTGTCATCCAGCCGGAAGCCGCCGATGCCATAGGCGTAGATGCCCGGTTCGGCCGAGTACACCTCGTTGTCCAGCAGCGGGCGCTGGCAAAATGCCATGTCTTCGGGATACTCGTGGTGGATGATGCCCACGGCATGCCCGGTGCGATGGCGGATGAAGTCGGCGTAGCCGGCTTTTTCGATTTCGGCTTGCGCGGCGGCGTCGATCATGCAGACCGGGTTGCCGGTCCTGGCGGCGTCGATGGCCGCCTCGTTGGCCGCCTTGGCCGCCGACCACAACCGGGTCTGTTCGGCGGAAGGCGTACCGCAGAACCAGGTCCGTTCGTTCTCGATGGTCAGCCCATTCAGGCGCGGGATGACGATGTTGACCAGCACGTCGCCTTCCTTGATGCGCGCGCCGCAGGACGCGCCGTCGCCATGCGGGGACGCGGACGCCGGGCCGCTCAACGTCCAGCAGCGAATCACCTCGAAATGTTCGCCGGGAAAGCGTTCGGCCGCTTCCTGCACGAACAGCGACGCCATCGCGAAGTCCAGCTCTTGAACCAGGCGGCCGGGGCGAATGTTCTCGCGGTAACGGTCCTGAATCCAGTCCGAGATGGACGCGGCCGCCGCCATGACGGCCAGTTCTTCTTCGTGCTTTTGCCAGCGCAACGACCGGCACTCCGGCGTGGCGGGGCGCAGCACAATTTCGGGCAGCAGCCGCCCGACCGCCGCCAGCACCGGGCTGCCGCCCTCCACGGCGATGCGTGAACGCGCCAGGCCGGCCGATTTCAGACGCGCCGCCAGCACCTCGGGCAGCTGCGTGATCAGCGGCAGCCGGTTGGTCACGCGCGGGTGCTCGGCGTAGTAAGTGATATCGGTGATCCAGACCTTGCCCTGGTCCTGCGAAAACCGCATGTGATGCGTGGACAGCTCGTTCATCACCAAAAACGGTGTGCCGTTACGGGGCACGACGGCAAAGATCGGCCGTTCCCAGGGCAGGACGTCGGTGTGGAAGTTGGTGGCGAACTGAAAAAAATCCGCTGACGTGAAGACGATGGCGTCAACCGCCAGGTCGTCCATCATCGCGGTCATCTTGTCCAGCCGGTATTGCCAGACAGCCTTGGTGAGTTTGGGCATGGTGTATTTCCTTGTGGTAAAGCGCTATTCGTTGCCAAGGCCAAGCTGGCGGATTAGCGGCCCCCAGGTTGCGCTATCGCGCCGCGTCCATTCGGCCACCGTCTGCGGGGCCGACGGTAGCGGTTCCAGCTGCAATTCCAGCAGGCGAGCCTTGACAGCCGGGTCGTCGAAGAAGCGCCGCGTTTCCGCGTTAAGCCGTGCGATCGCCGTGGCCGGCGTGCCCTTGGGCGCGACCAGGGCATACCAGCCAGGCAGGGGGAAATCCGCCACGCCAAGTTCTTCCAGCGTCGGCACATCGGGCACGCTGGTCGCGCGCTTGCTGCCCACGACGGCCAGCGGCACGACCTTGCCGGCGTTGGCTTGCACGGCGGCGGTGTTCAGCACATCGGCCATCAATTCGGTCTGGCCCGCCATCACGCTGGTCAGGCCCGCCGCCGCGCCGTTGTACGGCACATGGGTCAGCGGCATGTTCAGGCGCTTGGACAGCATCTCGACGACCAGATGCGTCGAGTTGCCTTTGCCCGCCGACGCAAAATTCAGGGATTGCGGCTGCGCCTGTGCCATCTTGACCAGATCGTCCAGCGCGCGCGCGCCCGTCTGTTTGCTGGTCACCAACAGGAATGGCGTGTTGACCAGCAGGCTGATGCCGTCAAAGTCGCGCTCCGGCTGATACGGCATGTCCTTGTACATGTGCGGATTGAACGCCAGGTACGAGATGCCGCTGACCAGCACGGTGTAGCCGTCGGCGGGTTGCTTGGCGACATAGCTGGATGCCAGGATGCCATTGGCGCCCGGCCGGTTTTCAACGACCACGGGCGTCTTGAGCTGGCGGGAAACATAATCAGCCCACAGCCTGCCGATAACGTCCGTGCCGCCACCCGCCGCTTGCGGCACGACAAGCTTGATGGGTTTTTCCGGATACTCCGCCGCGACGGCGGTCGCGCCCGCAAGCGTCAGGCATGCAAGCGCGGCGGCGCGCCAGGCGCGCGCCAGCAATTTTTCCAACATGTGATTTCCCTTTGCATCATCGATAACCAGCGCCAGACGGCGCCCTGTAATTCGTTGACGATTATGGGCAGGGAAGACATTAGCGCCCAATGAATAAATCTGAGGACGCCATAAGCGTTACTGCATGGGCTGGGCACGCCGGGCGGGCCGGCGCGGGGCCAAGCCGGCCCGCGTCGCGCGGTTACTTCTTAGGGTGGTTGCCTGCCAGCGCGGCCGTAACGCCCAGCGCAATCAGCATCGCGCCGCCGACGTAACGTTCAAATTGCAGGTAGCCCCGGCTGCGGCGCAGCCAGCGGCCGGCGGCACTGGCCGCCAGCGCATAGCAGCCGTCGCTGATCAGGCCCAGCAACACGAACACCAGCCCCAGAAACACCACCTGCGAGGCGACATGCCCACGGCTGACGTCCACGAACTGCGGCAGGAAGGCCAGGAAGAACAAGGCCGTCTTCGGGTTAAGCAGGTTGACGATGAAGCCGTCGCGAAACAGGCGGCCGTAGCGGCGCGCCGTGGGCAGAGCATCCACGGTGGCCGGGACGGGGCGCGTGCGGATTTTCTTCAGACCCAACCAGATCAGGTACGCGGCGCCCGCGTACTTGACGATGCCGAAGGCCAGCGCCGACGACGCCAGCAGCGCCGACAGGCCAAGCGCCGCGGCCAGTACGTGCACCAGCGTGGCCGTGTGGATGCCCAGGTCGGACACCAGCCCGGCCTTGCGGCCTTGCTCGATCGACTGCGTGATGATGTAAAGCACCGCGGGCCCGGGGATGGCCAGCAGGATCAGGGCGGCACTGACGAACAGCATCAAATCGGCGGTACGGGGAATCACGAATTCCATGGCCGGGGCTCCGAAAGAGAAGGTCGGGGGAGGATGACAGTAAGGGTGGATTACTTTACCGCGTTAGCCCAACGCCGTATCCAGCAACGTCATCAGCACAAAGCCCAGCATCAACCCGCCCGTGGCCCAGGCCTCGTGGCCCTTGCGATGGGATTCCGGGATGATCTCGTGGCTGATGACAAACAGCATTGCACCGGCCGCGAAGCCCAGGCCCCACGGCAGCAGCTGCGCCGATCCGCCGACCAGCGCCGCGCCCAGCACGGCGCCCACCGGTTCCACCAGGCCGGATGCCGCACCCAGCGCGGCCGAAAACGCGCGCGAATAGCCGGCCGCCCGCAGCGCAATGGCAATGACCAGGCCTTCGGGCACGTCCTGGATGGCGATGCCAAGTGCCAGGGCGCTGGCGCGCATGGCGTCGTTGCCGGCGTAGCCCACGCCAATCGCCAACCCTTCCGGCAGGTTGTGCAGGGTGATAGCGAAGGCGAACAGCCAGGCGCGGCGCATGGCGCGGGCGTCCTTGCCTTCCTTGCCCTTGATGAAATGTTCGTGAGGGATGCGCTGGTCCATCAGCATCAGCGCGCCCGCGCCCAGCAAAATCGCGGCGCCCACCGTCAGGCCGGCGGCCCATCGACCCAGGCCCAGGTCGGCCGCCGCGTCCAGCGCGGGCATCACCAGCGAAAAGGCGCTGGCGGCCAGCATGATGCCCGCCCCGAACCCCAGCAAGGTGTCTTGCGTGCGGTCGGAAAGCGTCTTGCAGAACAAGATGGGCAAGGTGCCCAGCGCGGTGGCGGCGGCGGCGGCCAGGCCGCCCAGCAGGGCATCGCCCACCAGCGGATGGTGGGCATGCAGCAAAATCCAACCCTGGTAAAAGGCGGCAATGCCGGCCACCGCCAGGAACGTCCACATGCAGCGCTTGAACATCGACATACGCGAAGCAGGGCGGGCGTCCATGCTCATGGCAGGGCGGGCGCAACAACAAGGCGGCAGCGCATGGGCGGCGGTCCGGCGTTAGCGCTTGGCGGTGGCGTCGGGTTCGTCGGCCAGCATCAGGAAATGCCGCACCACCGCGCCGGTATTTTTTTCCAACCACTGCGCCATCGCGATCTCTTCCTGCAAGATGCGATCGCATTCAATGGCGGTTTCCGTGTCGCCCACGTAGCGCGCGGCTTCGATGATGTTCTTGTAGGCGGCGATTTCCAGGTTCTCGAAGGCGAAGCTGAACATCGAGCCCTTGATGATTTCATCGGAGGCCAGCACGCCCGAAAACCCCTGAAACGTTGCCATCGCCTTGCCGGCCATGTCTTTCAAGGTGGAGTTGTCTTGTCCGCGCCGTTCCAGGCAACGCTTGACCACGGCTTGCTGGCCGCGCGTTTCTTCGATGTGCTGCGAGATGCGCTGGCTGAGTTCGGGGTAGTTCTTGATGCGCGACAGCATGCTGGACAGCATGGTTTCTGCCTGTTCTTCCATCGCGTGCGCGTCGCGAAGCCAGTCGTTCAAGTGATCGTTGGATGGCCGGGAGGTCGTTTCCATGTCGTTCTCCGAAAAAGGTGCCAGGCAGAGCGTTGCCTGGGGCTGCACCTACAGCAATCACCGTTCCTGCCGATTCCCGTCCCTGCATGAAAAATGCCGCGATGCAGGCACGCAGTTTGCTGCCCCCTGCGGTTTTCGTGGAGGCCGATATGGGCATGATCAACAACTTATGGGACAACGCCGGAGTGCCGCTGGAAAAGCAGCGATTCACCTGGGCGGAAATGGCCGGCAAGCCGATCAGCAAGTTGGACGATGATGCGTTCACGCGCGTGCGGATCATCTTGCTGAACGGGCTGGAGCTGGACGCGCTGCGGCTCAAGCACATTGCCGGCCGCTTCAACGCGCCGCTGCGTGTGCCGTTGGCGCAACTGCGGCGGGTCGAGCAGCATCAAGCCACGATGATCAATTGGCTGCTGTCGGCCGACCATTCGCCGCTTGAGACCACCATCGCGTACGAGCAGGTGGCCATTGAAGTGACGGCGGCGGTGGCGCAGGCCGAGCCGGACCCGTATCAGGCGCAGAGTTATCGCTATGGCCTGCTGGAGGACTTTGACCATCTGTACCGCTACAGCGCGATGCTGGATCGGCTGGAAGGCAAGGACGCCAACAATATTCTTCAGGGCTATACCGACATCGTGCCCGGCCGGCCCACCCTGGACGAGCATCGCGCGCCCGAGGACGACGTCAGGCATTCGTATCAGCGCCAGCAAGCGGCGCTGTTGACCAAGATGCACGCCACGTTGATCACGGCGGCGGAATACCAGACGCATGACTACTACATGAACATCGGGCCGCTGTTTGCCGACCCGCTGGCGCGCCAGCTGTACGCCGAGATCGCGTCGGTGGAAGAGCAGCACGTGACGCAGTATGGGTCGTTGCAGGACCCGGATGAATCGCTGTTGGAAAAATTGCTGATCCACGAAGCCACCGAAGTCTTCACCTATTACAGCTGTGTGGAGCAGGAAACGAATCCCAGGATCAAGGCCATCTGGGAACGCTTCCTGGACTACGAGCTGGGCCATCTGTCGATGGTGAAAAACCTGTTCAAGCAGATCGAACGGCGTGATCCGGAAGAGGTGTTGGGGTCGGTCATTCCGTCGGCGCTGAAGTTTGCGCCGCAGCGCGATTTTGTGCGCGCCGTGCTGGCCAAGGAAACCGGCTTGCGCGCCAAGGGCACCGCCTACGTGCCGGGCGATCAGGAAAGCCAGGCATCGGTCGAAGCGCGCGGCATCCTGAATGCGTCCGGGTCGCCCAGCAGCATGGTGTCCGCCGGCTACGTGTGGACGCCGGGCACTGAACTGAACCGGCGCGCCGAACGCCCGCAGCAATAAGGAGCCAACCATGGAAAAAGCCACCAAGACCGGGATGAATCGCACCGGCATGCAGATGGCGCCCGTGCAGGGGCCGATGCAAGTGAAATTCGCGGTCGACCAGGGCCCTTCGCCGGGCGGCATGCAGGCGGCCGTCGCGCAGCGCACGGCGGCCATCGTTTCCGCCGGGCGGCTGGGGTCGGTGCCGGTGCCCGCCACGGGCAAGGGCGTGCTGACCACGGTTGCGGGCAAGCTGACCGGCCGCAACCCGGAAGTGTTGATCGACAAGCTTGGGCAGCGGGCGGCGTACGAGCGGTCGGGTGTGCGCCTGTACGAAGCCATGCTGATCAAGGTCGAGGCCGACCGCGATGACCGCAACACGGGCCTGCGCACCGACCTTATCAAGATCCGTGACGAGGAAGAGGCGCACTTTCACATGCTGGTCGACGTCATCGAAAAACTGGGCGCGGACCCCACGGCGCAGACCCCGGGGGCCGATGCCAGCGCGATGGCATCGATGGGACTGGTGCAGGTGTTGACCGACCCGCGCACCAGTATTTCGCAAGGCCTGGAAGCGTTGCTGACCGCTGAACTGACGGATCACGCGTCTTGGGAACTGCTGACCGAACTGGCCGAGCAGCAGGGCCAGGACGACCTGGCGGCCCAGTCGCGCGAAGCCGAAGCGGCCGAGGCGCGGCACACGACGATCATCCGCCAATGGCTGCGGGAGTTCGTGGCGCGCGAGGCGACCTGATGGGCAGGTATCGGGCGACGGCTGAGGCGGGCATAAGAAGCCGTCGCACTGCCGGGGCGGTTGATGCGCACGCCGCTCCGGGACTAAGCTGGCGTCTGGCTATCGACAGCGGCAAGCAGGTTCACCCGGCATCGGACCGAACCTGCCCGCCTCAAGGAGAGCAGCATGCGGCATGCGGTAGATCTGTCCGGGCGCGTGGCAATCGTCACCGGCGCCAACTCAGGGATCGGGCGCGGTATTGCGCTGGAACTGGCGGCGGCGGGGGCGCGGGTGGTGGTCAACCATCGGCCTAACGAAGACTCCGAGCGGCGTGGCCTGGACGTCGTGCATCAGATCGTCGATGCGGGGGGGCTGGCGGTGGCGGCGGCCGCCGACATCAGCCGCGAAGACGATGTTGACCATTTGTTCAGCGTCGCGGCGGAACATTTTCAGCGCGTCGACATCCTGGTCAACAACGCCGGCATCGAACAGCCGGCCGCCATTCAAGACATGACGTTGGCCCAGTGGCAGAAGGTGATCGACACCAACCTGACGGGCCAGTTCCTGTGCGCCCGAGCGGCAGCGCGGGTATTCCTGAATCAGCAACCCCCGCCAGGGCCGGACGAGGCCGCCGGCAAGATTGTCTTCATCAGCTCGGTCCATGAAGTGATTCCGTGGGCGTTTCAGGTGAACTACGCGGCGTCCAAGGGGGGCGTGTCGTTACTGATGCAGTCCTTGGCGCAAGAGCTGGCGCCCATGAAGATCCGCGTCAATTCCGTGGCGCCGGGCGCCATCCGCACACCGATCAACGCGCCGGCATGGAACACGCCCGAAGCCCTGGAATCATTGCTGAAGCTGATTCCGTACGGCCGCATCGGTGAACCCAAGGACGTGGCACGCGCGGTGGCGTGGCTGGCCAGCGACGACTCCGATTACGTCACGGGCTCGACCTTGTTCGTGGATGGTGGCATGACGCTATACCCCGGCTTTCGCGGGGCGGGCTAGGCCATGTCCAAACGCATCGAGGACTATGGCCTGATCGGCAATATGCTGTCGGCCGCGCTGGTGGCGCGCGACGGCTCGATCGACTGGTTGTGTTTGCCGCATTTCGATTCCCCCGCCTGCTTCGCGGCCTTGCTGGGCAACGACAGCCACGGGCGTTGGTTGCTGGCGCCTGACGGCGCGGGCCACACCAGCACGCGCCGCTACCTGCCCGACACCGCGGTACTGGAAACGCGCCACGAAACCCCGGACGGGGTGGTGCGCGTGTACGACTTCATGCCGCTTAGCGACGACGAAGAACGGGTGGACGTGGTGCGCATTGTCCAGTGCGAGTCCGGGCAGGTGGACATGCGCATGGAGCTGACGCTGCGCTTTAACTACGGGCAGGCGGTGCCGTGGGTGCGGCGGCGCGATTACGGACTTAGCGCCATCGCGGGGCCGGATGCCGTCGAGCTGCATACAGCCGTGCCGCTGCAAGGGCGGGACATGAAAAGCGTGGCCGAATTCCGGGTGCGCCAGGGCGAGACGGTGCCGTTCACCCTGTCTTACCACCGCTCGCACAAGACGCCGCATTTTGTGCCGGATCGCATGGAAAGCATGGACCGCACGATTGCCTGGTGGCAGGAATGGGCCAAGCGCTGCCACTGGGAGAACGGGCCCGGGCGGCGGCGCGATGCGGTGGTCAGATCGCTGATTACGCTGAAGCTGCTGACGTTTCAGCCCACGGGCGGCATCGTTGCCGCGCCCACCACGTCGCTGCCCGAGCAATTGGGCGGCACCCGCAACTGGGACTATCGCCATTGCTGGCTGCGCGATTCCGCACTGACGCTGTATGCGCTGCTGAATGCGGGTTATCGCGAAGAAGCCGAGGCGTGGCGGCAATGGCTGTTGCGCGCGGCGGCGGGGCACCCCAACCAGCTACAGATCATGTATGGCATCGCGGGCGAACGCTGGCTGCCCGAGCACGATATTCCGTGGCTGCCGGGCTACGAGAACAGCGTGCCGGTGCGGCTGGGCAATGCGGCGGCGGGCCAGATGCAGCTGGACGTCTATGGCGAACTGATCGAAACGCTGCACGCCGCGCGCGTCGCGGAACTGGCGCCGCTGGCCGAAGCATGGCGCATGCAAAAGGTGCTGCTCAAACCGCTGGAAGAACTGTGGCGCAAACCCGATCACGGCATCTGGGAAATGCGCGGCCCGCCGCGCGCGTTCACGCATTCGCGGCTGATGTGCTGGGTGGCGCTGGACCGCACGTTGAAGTCGTGTGAGCGCTTTGGGCTGGAAGGGCCGGTGGACCGATGGCGCGCGCTGGCCGCCGAGATCCGCGACGACATCTGCACAAACGGCTACGACGCCCAGCGCAATACGTTTGTGCAGTACTACGGCGGCACGGCGTTGGACGCCAGCCTGCTGCTGATTCCGCAAGTGGGGTTCCTGCCGGCGGACGATCCGCGCGTGACGGGCACCGTGCAGGCCATTGAGCAGGAACTGCTGCGCGGCGGCTTGCTGCTGCGCTATTCCACCGAGCGCAGCGACGACGGCCTGCCGGGCGATGAAGGCGCGTTTCTGGCGTGCAGTTTCTGGCTGGCCGACGCCTACATCATGCAGGGCCGCCTGGATGACGCGCATCGTTTGTTCGACCATCTGCTGTCGTTGCGCAATGACCTGGGCTTGCTGGCCGAGGAATACGATGTGGCGCGCAAGCGGCTGGTGGGCAACTTCCCGCAGGGGTTTTCCCATATCGGGCTGGTCAATACCGCGTACAACCTGAGCGCGGCGGGCGGTCCGGCGCACCAGCGATCGTTCCGCGACGCGCCGCAGGACTGAGCAAAGGGGCTTAACGGCCGATGGGCCGCGCCGGGTTGCCCGCGACCGTGGCCGACGCTGGCACGTCCCGCGTGACGACGCTGCCCGCGCCGATGATCGCGTTGTCGCCCACCGTGATGCCGGGCAGCAGGATCGCCCCGGCACCGATCCACACGTTGCTGCCGATGCGAATGGGCCGGCCAAATTCAAGACCTGCCGCGCGCGCGGCCGCATCGCGGGGGTGGTCCGCCGTCATGATCTGTACGGCGGGGCCGATCTGTGTGCCGTCACCGATGTGGACGTCGGCCACATCCAGGATCACGCAGTTGAAATTCATGAAGACGTTGGTGCCCAGGTGGATGTTGCAGCCGTAGTCGCAATGAAACGGCGGCCGCACCACCGCGCCGCGTCCCACGGTGCCAAAGCGTTCGCATAGCAGCGCGTGGCGCTCGGCGGCGGGCGCGGCCAGGGCGGCGTTGTATTTGACCATCCAGGTTTTGGTGGCGGACTGCTCGGCCTGGATGTCGGGGTCCGTGGGATCGTAAAGATCGCCGTTCAGCATTTTTTGAATTTCAGCGCCGGGACGTAGGCGGGGCATGGCGGGTCCTTGTGCGGTAGGAATGACGCGCTTGGCCCTCAGCAAGCGTCGTGCCCAAGCCGGCGGCGCGGGGGCGGCCGACGAAATACAAGCAGGCGCCCCAAGCGGCCCGAGCGTCAGGCGGCGACCTGGTTGCGGCCCGCTCTTTTGGCGGCATACAGCTTTTCGTCGGCGCGCTGGAATAGCGATTGCCAGTTGTCGGCCCCGGTCGCCGCCGCCACACCCAGGCTCATCGTCACTGGCGAGGCCCCGTCGGGCGCGCGCACCGTGTCCGCGACAAAGGCCCGCAGCCGCTCCGCGCAGCGCACCGCTTCCTGGAAGTCGGTGGCAGGCAGGTAGATGGCGAACTCTTCGCCGCCGATGCGCCCCAGCAGGTCGCGCTTGCGTACGGACAACGTCAGCGCCCGCGCGACGTCTTTCAACACCGCGTCCCCGGCGCTGTGGCCGTATTGGTCGTTGATGCGTTTGAAGTGATCGACATCGCCAACCACCAACGCAGCCGGTTCCTGACCGCCCTGCTCGAAGGGGCGCATGCGCGTCTCGAAGCCCCGGCGGTTGAGCAGGCCCGTCAACCAGTCTTTCTCGCCTTCATGCCGCACCTCGTCGATGGTGTCGGCGGCCACCGCCAGCAACAGCGTGATTGCCAGGCCCACGCTGAAGACGGCCAACGACAACTGCAACCACTGCCAGAACGGGGAGTCGGCAAATGCCAGCGGGCCGTTGGGTGCGTGCGTGCCGATGCTGAGCAACGTGCGCGGAAAAAAATGCAGGCCGAACGCCAGCAGCACCACGAACAGGGCGGTGTCGATGCGGCGCCCGGCGGACGCCCGGCGCATGCGCAATGCGGCCAGCGACAGCAGGGCGCCGATGCCGATGTTCAGCACATAGACCCGCACCAGCAGATTTCGGTCGATATAAAAGAAGTACCAGAGCGCCGTCAGGATGACGGCGCCAAAGGCCAGGTACACGCGCCAGGGCAGCCCCCGGCCGACGCGGTTCAGGATGCCTTGCGTGGCGGCGCAGACGGCCGCCGTGTACAGCATGCCGGACACCAGGGCGTTGGCGCCCGAGTCGCGCGGCACGTACAGGATCTGCGACGTTGCGCCGACGGCGAACAGGCCACACCCCGCCGCCAGATACAGAAGATAGGTGCGATGCCGGAAGGCGCACCAAATGCCAACAAATGTAATGCCGAAAACCACCACCAGGGTAGGGGCAATCAACGACAGGGTGATTCGAACCTGGGCACCAACCATATAAGCATCCTGAAGAACCCGCACGTGCGTGCAAGGCACCGGCCAAGGGTGGAATGCTACCAAGGGTGCGCGTCGGCCATACGCCGCGTTTGCGAAAAGCCGGGGGGCGGGGCGCCGTCCGGGCGTGGTTTCGTCCCGATACAATTCCTTCAAACATGAACGACCGGCATGGCCTAGGATTCCGCCTTATACCGCCCGCCATCCTCTTTTGCGTACGCTTGAAAGCGCCAAAAGTCAGGAAACGTCGCGAGGCCTTTCCCGCCCCTTATCGCCATGCCGCCCCAACAATGGGCGCCGGTGTACCAGCCTGGGCGGCCAAACATACGAACGCCGCGCCAGGCGGCATTGAACACCATGACGAAGATTCTTGTTGTCGATGATCAGCCGACGCTGATCGAGCTGTTAAGCGAATTCCTTGGGGACGAAGGCTACGAGGTAACGGGCCACACCGATGGACTGACCGCGCTGCAACAGATGCTGGCCGTGCGCCCCGACCTGGTCATCACCGACTTTTCCATGCCCGGCATGCACGGCGGCGCGCTCCTGACCGCCATGCGCGAAAACGCCTACCTGTGCGACACCCCCGTGGTCGTGTTGAGCGGCCGGCCGGAATACGAAGTGGACGAGGCCTGCGAAGGCTATGCGGTCTACCTGCGCAAGCCGGCAGACCCGACCGACGTGCTGGCAGCCGTGCGCCGCC
>NZ_JBLVOL010000028.1:0-29687 GCF_053543755.1 Achromobacter semiaridum
CGGCTTGTTCAGCAGCCTTGGGGGCTTCGGCCGGCGCGGTCGCGGCGGCGGCGGCCTTGGCGGCGGTGTCGATGCGGGCCAGCACTTCGCCCGAGGTCACGGTGCTGCCATCGCCCTTGACGATTTCAGCCAGCACGCCCGAGGCGGGAGCCGGCACTTCCAGCACGACCTTGTCGGTTTCGACTTCGATCAGGATTTCGTCCGCTTCAACGGCAGCGCCCGGCTGCTTCTTCCAGGTCAGCAGGGTCGCTTCGGAGACGGATTCGGAAAGTTGGGGGACGACGACGTCGGTAATAGCCATTTTGTTTGTTCCGTAAAGTGTGTGTTCTGGTCACGCGGCGCGGCAAGGTTCGAAACCAGGTTCCAAAACGCTTGCCGCGCGCGGCGCGTGCATCAAGTCAGGGTTACTTCGTCAACATGACCTTGAACTTGGGCGCGAAAGCCGTCTCGATCAGGGCCTTCTGTTGCTCCTGGTGCTTGGCCAGGTAGCCCACGGCCGGCGATGCCGAGGCGGCGCGGCCGGCGTAGCCCAGCTTCTGGCCTTCCACCATGTTCTCGTACACGTGATGCTGAACGTAGAACCAGGCGCCTTGGTTCTGCGGTTCGTCCTGAACCCAGATCACTTCGGTGGCCTTCGGGTACTTGCGCAGTTCCGTTTCGAACGACTTGTGCGCAAACGGGTACAGCTGCTCGACGCGGACGATGGCGACGTTGTCGGCGCCACGCTCGCGGCGGGCGTTGACCAGGTCGTAGTACACCTTGCCCGAGCAAGCCAGCACGCGCTTGACCTTGCTGGCGTCGATGGTGTCGTCCACTTCGCCGATCACCGGGCGGAAGCTGCCGCCGGCCAGATCGGTCAGGGGCGAACCCGCGTCCTTGTTACGCAGCAGCGACTTCGGCGTGAACAGCACCAGCGGCTTGCGGAACGGGCGGATCATCTGGCGGCGCAGAACGTGGAAGATCTGCGAGGCAGAGGTCGGCTGGACCACTTGCATGTTGTTGTCGGCGCACAGTTGCAGGAAGCGCTCGATGCGGCCTGACGAGTGCTCGGGGCCTTGGCCTTCGTAGCCGTGCGGCAGCATCAGGGTCAGGCCCGACTGGCGGCCCCACTTGGCTTCGCCGGAGCTGATGAACTGGTCGATCACGACCTGGGCGCCGTTGACGAAGTCGCCAAACTGGCCTTCCCAGATGGTCAGCGTGTTCGGTTCAGCGCTGGAGTAACCGTATTCGAAGCCCAGCACCGCCTCTTCGGACAGCACGGAGTCGATGACGGTGAACGGAGCCTGGCCTTCCGAGACGTTCTGCAGCGGAATGTAGGTGCCGTCGTTCCAGCGTTCGCGGTTCTGGTCGTGCAGCACGGCGTGGCGGTGCGTGAACGTGCCACGGCCCGAGTCCTGACCGGTGATGCGGATGGCGTAGCCCGAGGAAACCAGGGTGGCGAAGGCGAGGTGTTCGCCCATGCCCCAGTCCAGGTTCATCTCGCCCTTGGCCATCGTGCGGCGGTCGTTCAGCAGCTTGGCAACCAGCGGGTGCACCGTGAAGCCTTCCGGAACCGTCGTGATGCGTTCGCCGATGCGCTTGAGTTCGGCCAGCGGCACAGCCGTGTCGGCCTGGTCCGTCCACTTGGCGCCCAGGAACGGGGACCAGTCGATGGCGTACTTGCTCTTGTAGTCGGTCAGCACGGGTTCAATCGTGCGCTGGCCGTCTTCCATCAGCTGACGGTAGTCCTTGACCAGTTGATCGGCTTCGCCTTCAGCCAGCACGCCTTGCGTGGTCAGCTTGTCGGCGTACAGCTTGCGCGTGCCGGGGTGATGGCCGATGCGCTTGTACATCAGCGGCTGCGTCAGCGACGGGGTGTCTTGTTCGTTGTGGCCCAGCTTGCGGAAGCAAACGATGTCCACGACGATGTCATGACGGAATTGCAGGCGGTAGTCCAGGGCCAGCTTGGTGACGAACACCACGGCTTCGGGGTCGTCGCCGTTGACGTGGAACACCGGGGCTTCGATCATCTTGACCACGTCGGTGCAATACAGCGTCGAACGCGAGTCACGCGGGTCGGACGTGGTGAAACCGATCTGGTTGTTGATGACGATGTGCAGCGTGCCGCCCGTACCGTAGCCGCGCGTCTGGGCCAGGTTCAGCGTTTCCATGACCACGCCTTGACCGGCAAAAGCCGCGTCGCCGTGCACCAGCACCGGCAGCACGGTCTTGCCTTCGGCGTCGCCGCGGCGTTCCTGGCGAGCGCGTGCGCTGCCTTCGACGACGGGGTTCACGATTTCAAGGTGGGACGGGTTGAAGGCCAACGACAGGTGGACCGGACCGCCACGGGTGGACAGGTCGGAAGAGAAGCCGTTGTGGTACTTCACGTCGCCGTCGGTCAGGCCTTCGGCGTGCTTGCCTTCGAACTCGGCGAACAAGTCGCCGGGCATCTTGCCCATGATGTTCACGAGCAGGTTCAGGCGGCCGCGGTGGGCCATGCCGACCACGATTTCCTGGACGCCGTTTTCGCCGGCGTGGTTCACCACTTCGTCCATCGAGGCGATGAAGCTTTCGCCGCCTTCCAGCGAGAAGCGCTTCTGGCCGACGTACTTGGTGTGCAGGAAGCGCTCAAGCCCTTCGGACTCGGTCAGCTGCTGCAGGATGTGGCGCTTTTCTTCGACCGAGTAGGCCGGCGCACCCAGCGTGGTTTCCAGGCGTTCCTGGATCCAGCGCTTGGCGGCGGGGTCGGAGATGTGCGTGAATTCAGCACCGATGCTGCGGCAATACGTGTCGCGCAGCGCCTTCAGGATGTCGCGCAGCGTCATGGTGCTGGCGGTCGTGAAGTAGGTGTTGGTGGCCGAGTAGGTCTGGTCCAGATCGGATTCGGTCAGGCCGTAGAAGGCGGGATCGAGTTCCGGGATCTGCGGACGTTCCTGGCGCTTGAGGGGGTCCAGATCGGCCCAGCGCGAACCCAGCGAGCGGTAGGCGGCAATCAGCGATTGCACCGACACTTGCTTGCTGGCCACGCTCAGGTCGGGTTCGGCGGAGCGTTGCACAAAGGCATTGGCCTTGGCGCGCTGGGCGAACGATTCGACGATGGGAGCATGGGCCTGGTCGCGAGTGGATTCCTGGCCGTCGGTTGCGGGAGCGTGCTGCAACTGGTCGAAATATTCGCGCCAGTTATCAGGAACCGAACCGGGATTGTCGAGGTAGGCTTCGTAAAGCTCCTCAACATATGGGGCGTTACCCCCAAAGAGATAAGACGTGGATAGAGATTCTATTTCCGAAGACATATCGCTTCACCTTTACGAGTGCTTCACTCGACACGATGCAGGAAAAACCTTCCGCGACACGGGCTTCCCGTTTAGCGGATCGCAGGGGGCAGAAGGCGCGTACAAGCCTTGAAAGCCGTATGCCGAGCAGTATAACCCTTTGAGTTTACGGGCGTCTTGAGACATTTTTGTGGCGCAAAAGCCCTTTCGGAATGCCTGCATGCGGCCGTGGAATGTCCGGCCAACCCCTGACATTGCGACGTCTACGCGCCATCAATTTCCGCCATTCCAAAATGCCGCAGTGCGTCATTGCCGAGCACTTCAATGCGTGAGTGTTGTGCATTAGCCGCGTCACACCGGCAAGGCAGTCGTCGACAAGATCTCTTTCAACACAAAAAAGGTGCGAATCTGACGTACGCCGGGCAGCTTGATGATCTCGCCCGCATGCAGCTTGTTGAAGCGCTCCAGGTCGCGTATGCGCAGCATCAGGAAGTAGTCGAATTCGCCCGCCACCAGATGGCATTCCAGGCAGCCGCTGATGCCGCGCGCCGCTTCCTCGAAATCGGTGAAGGAGTCGGGCGTGGAACGGTCCAGCACCACGCCCACGATGACCAGCGTGGCCATGTCGACGTCGGCGGGCTCCAGTAGCGCCACCGTCTTTTTGATGATGCCTTCGGCCTTCAGCTTTTCTACCCGACGCAAGCAGGCGGCCGGGCTCAGATGCACACGCGCGCTTAGATCCAGATTGGTGATCTGGGCATCGTCCTGCAAAAGACGAAGGATGTGGCGGTCGATACGATCCAATCCGGCAAGCACGCTCATTGCATGTGTCCCTGAAAAATATTATCTCGTGGTTCTTTTTATTCTAAAAATATTAAATCTAAATTGCGTATCTTCGCTGTTTTTAATATCGTATTCACCACAAAATACGCAATTGACCGCTGCTGCCTGCGATTCCTATGATTTTTCCACCCGAGCCTCACTTGCCGGCCGGAATCCCAACACAGGAGCCCGCATGGATCTGCAACGCTTTCCCAGACACCGTCTGACCTTCGGCGACACCCCCATCGAAAAGCTGGAACGCTTGTCCGCACATTTGGGCGGCAAGGTCCACGTCTATGCCAAGCGCGAAGACTGCAACAGCGGCCTGGCGTTTGGCGGCAACAAGCTGCGCAAGCTGGAATACCTGATTCCGCAAGCGCTGGAGCAAGGCTGCGACACGCTTGTCACCATCGGCGGCATCCAGTCCAACCACACGCGCATGGTGGCCGCCGTGGCCGCCAAGCTGGGGCTGTCCTGCGTGCTGGTACAGGAAAACTGGGTGGACTATTCCGACGCCGTCTACGACCGCGTCGGCAACATCATGATGAGCCGCCTGATGGGCGCCGACGTGCGGCTGGTGGACCAGGGCTTTGACATCGGCTTTCGGCGCAGCTGGGAAGAGGCGCTGGAAGACGTGCGCAAACGCGGCGGCAAGCCGTACGCCATTCCGGCCGGCGCGTCCGACCACGAATTGGGCGGCCTGGGCTATGTGGGCTTTGCCGAAGAAGTGCGCCGCCAGGAAGCCGACCTGGGATTCAAGTTCGACTACATCGTGGTCTGCGCGGTGACGGGCAGCACGCAAGCGGGCATGGTGGTGGGCTTTGCGGCGGACGGCCGCGCCAACCGCGTCATTGGCATCGACGCGTCCGCCACGCCGGAGCAGACGCGCGCGCAAATCCTGCGCATCGCGCGGCGCACCGCCGATATGGTCGGGCTGGAGTCCGGCATCGCGGACAGCGATGTGGTGCTGGATACGCGTTACGCCTATCCCGCCTACGGCTTGCCATCGGCGGAAACCAACGACGCCATCCGCACCTGCGCGCGGCTGGAGGGCATGATGACCGACCCGGTGTACGAGGGCAAATCCATGCAAGGCATGATGGACCTGATACGACGAGGCGAGATCCCCGCGGGCTCCAAGGTTTTGTATGCGCACCTGGGAGGGGTGCCGGCGATCAACGCCTACAGCTTTCTGTACCGCAACGGCTGAAGCTGGCCAGCCGCCCACTGGCTTCGGATCAATGGGCTGGCCCGCCGGCGATCTGCGCTGAAGCGCCCTGCCCGCTATTGCGTCTTGGCGCCCGCCTGGAACCAGGCGCCGATCAGCGCGCGTTCGTCGTCGGTCATGCCGGTGGAATTGGCCATCGGCATGATTTTCGACACAACGACTTGTTGGTACACGGCCTGCGCGTGCGTGGCGATCTGCTCAACCGAATCCAGGCGCACGTTCTTCATCTGGACCTGTGCGCCGTGGCACAGCAGGCACCGCTGGTCAAACACATGGCGCACCTGGGCAAACGCCACGTCGGCGGGCGCGGCCGCGGACGGCGCTGACGCGGCGACGGGCGCGGGCCGCATCCACACGATGGTCAAGCCCAGCACCGCCACCCCCAACAACACGTAGGGCAGCGGGTTGCGCGCATTGCCCAGCTTGAAGCGGTGCCGCACCACGAAGAACTGCCGGATTGCCGCGCCGCCCAGCATGATCAGCAGCAGCACGATCCAGTTGTACTGATGGGTATAGGTAAAGCTGTAGTGGTTGCTCATCATGGTGAACACCACGGGCAGCGTGAAATACGTGTTGTGCACGCTGCGCTGCTTGCCGCGCTGGCCATGGACGGGGTCGACGGGCTTGCCCGCCCGCATCGCCGCCACGTTCTTGCGCTGGCCGGGGATGATCCAGAAAAACACGTTGCCGCTCATGGTCGTGGCCATCATCGCGCCTACCAGCAGGAACGCCGCGCGGCCCGCGAACCAATGGCAGGCCAGCCAGGACGCCAGGGCGATGAACACTGCCACCAGCGCCCCGACGATCGTGTCACCGTGCTTGCCGCGCCCGAACAGGCGGCAGATGCCGTCGTAGACGATCCAGAACACCACGAAAAACGCCAGCGCGACGGCCACGGCGGTGCTGGGCTGCCAGTCCATTTTTGACCGGTCTATCAGGTAGGTGCTGGCGTTCCAGAGGTACGACATGGTGAACAGCGCAAAGCCCGTCAGCCAGGTGCTGTAGCTTTCCCAGAACGACCAATGCAGGTGTTCAGGCAGCTTTTTGGGCTGCACCGCGTACTTCTGCATGTTGTAGAAACCGCCGCCGTGCACGGCCCATTGCTCGCCGCCCACGCCCTTGGCAAGCGATTCAGGGTCTTGCGGTTTTTCCAGACTGTTGTCCAGCATCACGAAATAGAACGACGTGCCGATCCAGGCGATGCCGGTGATGATGTGGGCCCAACGCAGCAACAGGTTGACCCAATCCAGGTAGTAGCTTTCCATCCACGCCCCCGCAGTGGGCGGGCCTTGTAGGCTCCGCCGCACTGCCTACCACCGCGGGCGCTGTAAGCAGAAGATGGATCGCGCACAAGGCTTGAATGCCCCGCACCGCTGCGACCAGAATGGACGAAATTGTATGCAGGTTTTGTTCACAAGGCTATGCGTGCTCGACCTTTCTGGCATCAGGAATACCCTGAGACGCGGGGCCGGCTGCCCGCAGACCGGCAGCCCACGCCCCTGCCGCTTACGAGCCCCGATACGTGGAATAGCTCCAGGGGCTGACCAACAACGGCACGTGATAGTGCTGGTCCGCGTGCGCCACGCCGAAATCCAGGCTGACCCGATTCAGGAAGTTGGGCTCGGGCAAGACAACGCCGCGCGCCTTGAAGTAGGCGGCCACCTCGAACACCAGTCGGTAGGTGCCGACTTGCAAGTCCGCGTCGGCAAACAGCGGCCGGGCGCTACGGCCATCGTGGTTCAGCGTGAACTGCTGGATCAGGGTGGCGGAGTCGCCGCGTGTTGCGTACAGCGCCGCGGCCATGCCTTGGGCCGGGCAGCCGTGCATGGTGTCGAGTACGTGCGTGGTCAATCCCATGTTGTCTCCTGTGTGCCCCGCAGGTTGCCGGGCGGTCTCATGGTTATCCTTAATGATGTACATAAATTGTATACAGCTAATTGCTTTCCAGCTATTGTTTAGCCCATCATGAAACCGTCCGTTCATCCGCGCACGGCCGGCCTGACTTCGTCACCGCTGCCCGCCCCTCTTGGCTCCATGCCCCGCTATTCATGAACACCTACGACTCGACGCTTCCGTATCCCCGCGACCTGATCGGCTACGGCCGCAACCCGCCCCACGCGCAATGGCCCGGCCAGGCTCGCATTGCCGTTCAATTCGTTTTGAACTACGAAGAAGGCGGTGAAAACAGCGTGCTGCATGGCGACGCGGGTTCTGAGCAATTCCTGTCGGAAATGTTCAACCCGGCCAGCTACCCCGACCGCCATCTCAGCATGGAAGGCATCTACGAATACGGGTCGCGCACCGGTGTGTGGCGCCTTCTGCGCGAGTTTGAAAAGCGACAGCTGCCCCTGACCGTGTTCGGCGTAGGCATGGCCCTGCAGCGCCACCCCGAATTGACGGCGGCACTCACTGAACTGGGCCACGAAATCGCCTGCCATGGCTGGCGCTGGGTGCATTACCAGAATGTGGACGAAGTCACCGAACGCGAACATATGCGCCTGGGCGTGGACGCCATCACGCAGCTGACCGGCAGCCGCCCGCTGGGCTGGTACACCGGACGCGACAGCCCGCGCACGCGCCGGCTGGTGGCCGATTACGGCGGCTTCGAGTACGACAGCGATTACTACGGCGACGACCTGCCCTTCTGGATGCAGGTACAAAAAAGCGACGGCGCGGTCGTGCCGCAACTGATCGTGCCCTATACGCTGGACTGCAACGACATGCGCTTCGCGCTGCCGCAGGGCTATTCGCACGCCGACCCATTCTTTCAGTACTTGAAGGACAGCTTCGACGTGCTTTACGCCGAAGGCGACGAAGCGCCCAAGATGCTTAGCATCGGCATGCATTGCCGGCTGCTGGGCCGCCCGGGGCGCATCACTGCGCTACAGCGCTTTCTGGACCACATTGCCAGCCACGACCGCGTCTGGGTATGCCGTCGCCTGGATATTGCCCGGCACTGGAAGGCCACGCATCCCTATATTCCCAACCGTTGAGCGCACCGACCATGCCCCACACGCTGGAACAACTCAATGCCGCCACGCCCGACGCGGCGCTGGCCATGCTGGACGGCCTGTACGAACATTCGCCGTGGATCGCGCGGCAGGCGCTAGCCGCCCGGCCTTTTCGGTCACTGGCGCATTTGCAGGATCAGTTGCGGCACGTGCTGGATCAAGCGGATATCGACGCGCAGCTGGCGTTGATCCGCGCGCACCCGGAATTGGCGGGGCGCGCCATGCAGCAAAACAGCCTGACCGCCGAGTCCACCCACGAACAGGACCAGGCCGGGCTTACGCATTGCTCGCCCGATGAACTGGCGCGGCTGCAACAACTGAACAACGACTACAACGCTCGCTTCGGCTTTCCGTTCATCCTGGCCGTGCGCGGCGCGCGCGGCACGGGCCTGTCGCGCCAGCAGATCATTGACGAATTTGCGCGGCGGCTGGATAACCCGCCCGACGTTGAAGTCCGCGAGGCGCTGCGCAACATCCACCGCATCGTCGAAATTCGCATGGCCGACAAGTTTGGACGCGACCTGACGTTGGGCAACGACATCTGGGACTGGCAGGAACGGCTCAGTATCCACAGCGATCCCGGTTACGCCGAAAAAGGCCAGCTGACCGTCACGTACCTGACCGAAGCGCACCGCGCCTGCGCGCAGCGTATCTCGCACTGGATGCGAGATTGCGGCTTCGACGAAGTTGAGATCGACGCCGTCGGCAACGTGGTGGGCCGCTACCGCGCCCAGCAGCCCGATGCGCCCACCTTGATGACCGGCAGCCACTACGACACCGTGCGCAACGGCGGCAAATACGACGGCCGCCTGGGAATTTTCGTGCCCATGGCCTGCGTGCGCGAACTGCATCGACAAGGTCGCCGTCTGCCCTACCACCTGGAAGTCATCGGCTTTGCCGAAGAAGAAGGCCAGCGCTACCGCGCCACCTTCCTGGGATCGGGCGCGTTGATCGGCGACTTCAAGCCTGAATGGCTGGACCAAAAGGACGCGCAGGGCGTCACCATGCGCGACGCCATGCTGCACGCCGGCCTGTGCATTGACGATATTCCGAAGCTGCGCCGCGATCCCTCGCGCTATCTGGGCTTTGTCGAAGTCCACATCGAACAAGGGCCGGTGCTGTACGAAATGGGCCTGCCGCTGGGCATCGTCACGTCCATCAACGGCAGCGTGAGATATCAGGCGCAGATCTTCGGCATGGCCTGCCATGCCGGCACCACGCCGATGAACCGCCGCCGCGATGCCGCCACCGCCGCCGCCGAACTGGCCCTGTATGTCGAACAACGCGCCGCGCGCGATGGCGATTCGGTAGGCACCATGGGCATGCTGGAAGTGCCCAGCGGATCCATCAACGTCGTACCGGGCGAATGCCGCTTCAGCCTGGACCTGCGCGCACCCAGCGATACGCAACGCGACGCGCTGGTGAACGACGTATTGGCCGAGCTTGACGCCATCTGCGCACGCCGAGGCTTGCGCTATGCGCTTGAAGAAACCATGCGCGCCGCCGCCGCACCCAGCGACCCTGCCTGGCAACAGCGTTGGGAACGGGCCGTCGACGCGCTGGGCGTGCCGCTGCACCGCATGCCCAGCGGCGCCGGGCACGACGCCATGAAGCTGCACGAAGTCATGCCTCAGGCCATGCTCTTCGTGCGCGGCCAGAACCACGGCATCAGCCACAACCCTCGCGAATCCACCACCCGCGACGACATCCAGCTGGCCGCGCATGCCATGCAGCGCCTGCTGGACGACCTTGCCAACGACATCAAACGCTAACGCCATGACCGACTACGCCCGACTAGACGCCTGGGTCGATGCCCACTTCGACGAGCAGGTGAGCTTCCTGCAATCGCTGGTGCGCGTGCCCACCGACACACCGCCCGGCAATAACGCGCCGCACGCCGTCCGCACCGCCGAACTGCTCAAGGAAATGGGCCTTGAGGCCGAAGCGCACGCCGTGCCCGCGCAAGCGGTGCAGGACTACGGCATGCAATCCATCACCAACCTGATCGTGCGGCGCGAATACGGGCCCGGCCGCCGCATCGCGCTGAATGCGCACGGCGACGTCGTGCCCCCGGGCGATGGCTGGCAACACGACCCCTACGGCGCCGAAATTGAAAATGGCAGCCTGTACGGCCGCGCCGCCGCGGTCAGCAAGAGCGATTTCGCCAGCTTCACCTATGCGGTCCGCGCGCTGGAAGCGGTGGCCAAGCCGACCCACGGCGCGGTCGAACTGCATTTCACCTATGACGAAGAATTCGGCGGCTTGCTGGGGCCCGGCTGGCTGCTGTCGCAAGGCTTGACCAAGCCCGACCTGATGATTGCCGCCGGCTTCAGCTACGAGGTGGTCACGGCGCACAACGGCTGCCTGCAAATGGAAGTGACGGTGCACGGCAAAATGGCGCACGCCGCCATTCCCACCACGGGCGTGGACGCGCTGCAGGGCGCGGTCAAGATCCTGAATGCGCTGTATGCACAGAACGCGCTGTACCAGAACATCACGTCCGAGGTGCCCGGCATCAGTCACCCGTACCTGAACGTCGGACGCATTGAAGGCGGCACCAACACCAACGTGGTGCCCGGCAAGGTCAGCTTCAAGCTGGACCGCCGCATGATCCCCGAAGAAAACGCCGTTGAAGTGGAAGCAGACATCCGCCGGATCATCCAGGAAGCCGCTGCCGCCACCCCCGGCATCACCATCGACATCAAGCGCCTGCTGTTGGCCAATTCGATGCGTCCGCTGCCGGGCAACCAGCCGCTGGTCGATGCCATCCAGAAGCATGGCGAAGTGCTGTTCGGCGAACCGATCCCGGCCATGGGAACGCCGCTGTACACCGACGTGCGCCTGTACGGCGAAGCCGGCATCCCCGGCGTCATCTACGGTGCCGGGCCCCGCACCGTGCTGGAATCCCACGCCAAGCGCAACGACGAACGCGTCGTGTTGGAAGACCTGCGCCGCGCCACCAAGGTGATCGCGCGCACGTTGGCCGACCTGCTGGCACCGGCCTGATCGCGCCGGACAGGGGCCGGAGCCGCGCGGCCCCGGGCCCCATCGCGCACACTTCCTGCGACAATTCCTACATAACGTAACTAAACGTGTTTATATGATGCGGGTTTTCCTCCATTTCGAGGACCGCCCATACCTGTATACATTCCTCGTACACAAGACCGCTTTTCAGGATTTTCCGACCGACATCCTACTCCGCCAGGAGACACTCCCATGCAGGCTGCATCCCCCGCGCCGTCCCGCGCGTCTCAAGACCTCCATCCCGTCGACCAGCGCCTGCCTACCGGCAAACTCGCGGCATTGGGCCTGCAACACGTGTTGGTGATGTATGCCGGCGCGGTAGCCGTGCCCTTGATCGTCGGCCGGGCGCTGAACCTGACGCCCGACGAAGTTGCCATGCTGATCTCGGCCGACCTGTTCTGTTGCGGGCTGGTCACGCTGATCCAGACGCTGGGCGCCACGCAGTGGTTCGGCATCAAGCTGCCCGTCATGATGGGTGTCACGTTCGCGGCGGTGGCGCCGATGGTCGCAATGGCCAACGCCAACCCGGGGCCGGGCGGCGCGCAGCTACTGTTCGGCACCATCATCGGGGCCGGCATCATTTCGATTTTGATCGCCCCGGTCATCAGCCGCATGCTGCGGTTCTTCCCGCCCGTGGTCACGGGCACCATCATCACCGTCATCGGCATTACGTTGATGCGAGTCGGCATCAATTGGGTGTTCGGCAACCCGTCGGGCCCCACCGCCCCCGTCATCGTCGACCCCATCTATGCCAAATGGCTGGCGGACGTCACGTCGCCGGGCAGCGCCATCCCGCCCGTGCCGCAGGGCTTTGCCATCATGCCGTCGATGCCCAACCCGCGCTATGCCGACCTGACCGGCTTTGGCATCGCCGTGCTGGTACTGGCCTCGATCCTGCTGATCGTGAAATTCACCAAGGGCTTCATCGCCAACATTTCGGTGCTGCTGGGCATCGTCATCGGCGCCATCGTGGCATCGGCCACGGGCATCATGACGTTCGAGAAAATCGGCCAGGCGGATTGGTTCGACATCGTGCTGCCCTTCCATTTCGGCATGCCGCGCTTCGACCCCATGTTGATTTTGAGCATGGCGCTGATCATGGTGGTCGTGATGATCGAATCCGCGGGCATGTTCCTGGCGCTGGGCGAAATGACCGATCGCGAAATCAGTCAGCAGGGCATGGCGCGCGGCCTGCGTACCGACGGCTTGGGGACTTTGATCGGAGGCATCTTCAACACGTTTCCGTACACCAGCTTTTCGCAGAACGTGGGCCTGGTTGCGGTAACCGGAGTGAAGAGCCGCTTCGTGTGCGTGGCGGGGGGCATCATCTTGCTGGTGCTGGGCCTGCTGCCCAAGATGGCCGCGCTGGTGGAATCGCTGCCCACCGTGGTGTTGGGCGGCGCGGGCATCGTCATGTTCGGCATGGTGACCGCCACGGGCATCCGCATTCTGTCGGGCGTGGATTTCAAGGGCAACCGCCACAACGCCATGATTGTTGCCGTCTCGATCGGCATCGGCATGGTGCCGCTGATTGCCCCCGACTTCAAACAATGGATGCCGCATTCGCTGCACACGCTGATCGAGTCGGGCATTTTGCTGGCCTCGCTATCGGCCGTGTTGCTGAACCTGTTTCTGAACGGTGCCACACATGACCGCCGCGCCATCATCTCGGCGGCGCTGCAAGCCGACGAGCATTGATCTGACGGCGGGCGGCGGCGGGCACGTCACAACGCGCTCGCCACCGCGCCCTACACGCGGCTTACGCCAGCCGCATCACACGCCGCCAGAACAGCACCGCCACCAACACAAACACGGCCAGCCCCAGGTACGACGCCGTGACCGCGAAGCCCTCGCCCGCGATGGCCAGCGGCGCATCCGTACCCGCCGCGCCGATGATGCCGGCCATCAACACGCCTACCAGGCTTTCGCCCACGATCAACCCCGACGCAATCAACACGCCGCGCCGGTTCGCGGCATCGGCGAATTGCTCATAAGGCTTGCCGGCAGACGCGGCGCGACGACGCAGCGCGCGTTCAAGCAGCCACGCCAGCACCGCGCCGGCCACGATCGGCGCAGCCACCGTCGGCGGCAGGTAGATGCCGATGCCCACGGCCAACACCGGAATACGTGCCACGCGGCAAGTGCGCTTCAGGACTTCGTCCACCACGATCAGCGCCACGCCCACCGCCATGCCGATCAGGATCATCGTCCAGTTCAATTGGTGCGTGAAGATGCCGCGCGTAATCGCCAACATCAGCGTGGCCTGCGGCGCCGACAAGGCTTGCGCCGGGTCCATGCCCGCGCGTGGCATCGCGTCCGCAAAACCGTAGGCGTTGTAAAGCAGTTCCAGCACCGGTGAAATCACCGCCGCGCCCACCACGCAGCCGATCAGCAAGGCCACCTGTTGGCGCCATGGCGTGGCGCCAACCAGCCAGCCGGTCTTCAGGTCTTGCAGGTTGTCGTTCGAAATGGACGCCACCGCCACCACCGCCGAGGTGCTGAAGATGGACAACGCAATCGCCATCTGCACGCCGTTCTGCGCCTGAAGTAATTCGCCGCCCAACGTTAGCATCAGCAACGACACCAGCACGATGGCGACGATGCCCACGCCCGAAATCGGGCTGGTCGACGAACCCACCAAACCCGCCATATACCCGCAGGCCGCCGCCACCAGAAAGCCGAACACAAAAGCGAACAGCACGGCGTAGGCCACCAATTTCCAGACGGCGGCGGCCGACACGGGCGCGCCAGACAGGAACACCTGGAAGGTCACCACCAACACCGCCACCAGCACCAGCGTCACTATTGAAATCCAGCCGGCCGACAAGTCGCGTTCGGTGCGCGGCGCTTGCCCGGCACGGGCCGCGCCCGCGCTGGTCAGCGCCGAGAACGAGGCCTTGACGCCACGCGCCATCGGCATGAACAGGGTTGCCAACGTCCAGATGGCGCCCACGCCAATCACGCCCGCGCCAATGAAGCGCACTTGCGAGGACCACAGGCCGCTGGCGTATTGGGCTAGCGATTGCCCCGCCGGCATGTCGCCCATCGCGGTCAACACCGGCACGGCGATGCCCCACGAAATGATCAACCCCGTCAACATGGCCAGGCCCGCGACGATGCCGATCAGGTAGCCCGCGCCCAGCAAGGCCAGCGAAAAGCCCATGGGCAACCGGAATACCGCGCCGCCCAGCGCGAACCACCCGCTGACGCTATCGCCCAGCACCCGCAAGCCGCTTGCCGCAAAGCTGACCGCCGCCGCCACCACGCCCCCGGCGACGATGTCGCCCATGCCGGTCGCCACGGGCTTGGCCGCGGCTTTCGCCACCGGTTGGTCTGACGTTGCCAAGGCATCGTCGGCCGCGTCCTGTGCACGTTCGGCACTGCCCACGCGCAGGATTTCGGCCGCCGCCACGCCTTCCGGATACGGCAGATTGCTTTGCACCACCATCACGTGGCGCAGCGGAATGGTGAACATCACGCCCAACATGCCGCCGGCGGCGCAGATGCCCAGCGTCTGCCAGAAGGGAAAGCCTTGCCAGTGGCCCATCATGACCAGCGCGGGCAGGATGAAAATGATGGAAGACAAGGTGCCGGCGGCCGAAGCCTGCGTCTGCACCATGTTGTTTTCCAGGATGTTGGCGTCCTTGAACAGGCGCAACACCGACATCGAAATGACGGCCGCCGGAATCGCGGACGAAAACGTCAGGCCGACCTTCAGCCCCAGGAAGACGTTTGACGCCGTAAAGATCACGGTGATCAGGGCGCCCAGCAAAATGCCCCGAAACGTAAGTTCGGGAAGCGTGACGTTTGCCGGGACGCTGACGGGTTGGGTCATTGAAGTCTCCCGTATGAATGCGAATAAAGCGCGCATTCTAGCGCTTTGGCGTCCACCCCGTGGTCACCACGAGTAAGCGCGCCTGCACCGCAGAAGCTGCCGTCGTTCGAAATATCCACCAAAGATTATGCTGAAATCCTGTGCGTCTTCCCCGCAATTTGATGACTCATGCCATTCACACAGGTCTAGGATGGAGCGATAACAGGAGACAACACCCCATGCGTGACGCGAGCCAACCCGCCCCGGGACACGAACAGCCCACCGATGCCGACCCGGCTGAAACCGCCGAATGGCGCGACGCCCTGCAATCGCTGGTCGATGCCGACGGCGCCGGCCGCGCGGGCTATGTGCTGGACAGCCTGCTGGGACATGCCGCGTCCCTGGGCCTGCGCGCCAACAGCCAGACGCGCACCGCCTACCTGAATACGATACCGGCCGACCAGGAGCCGCCTTTTCCCGGCAACCTGGCCGTTGAAGAACGCATCGCGCGCATCAACCGCTGGAACGCGCTGGCCATGGTGGTGCGCGCCAACCAGGCGCACGGCGAACTTGGCGGCCACATTGCCAGCTATGCATCGGCCGCCGACTTGTTCGAAGTGGGCTTCAACCACTTCTTCCGCGCGCAAACGGCTGAAGGCCCTGGCGACCTGGTTTACATGCAGCCACACTCCGCGCCCGGGGTGTACGCCCGCGCGTTCCTTGAAGGCTTTCTGGGCGAAGACGACCTGGCGCATTTCCGCCAGGAAATCACCGCCACCGCGCGGGGCCTGCGCGGCTTGTCGTCCTACCCGCACCCTTGGTTGATGCCGGACTTCTGGCAGTTTCCGACGGGGTCGATGGGCATCGGACCCATCAACGCCATTTACCAGGCGCGCTTCATGCGCTACCTGGAGCACCGCTCGCTGGTGCCCGCCAGCGACCGCAAGGTGTGGGGCATTTTTGGCGACGGCGAAATGGACGAACCCGAATCCATCGCCGCGTTGACGCTTGCCGCGCGCGAAAAGCTCGACAACCTGGTGTTCGTCGTCAACTGCAACCTGCAACGGCTGGACGGCCCGGTGCGCGGCAACGGCCGCATCATCGACGAACTTGAAACCTTGTACGCCGGCGCCGGCTGGAACGTCATCAAGCTGGTGTGGGGCAGCGACTGGGACGCCCTGCTGCGCCGCGACACCAACGGCGCGCTGGCGCGAGCCTTTGCCAACACGGTCGACGGGCAGTTCCAGACCTTTGCGGCCAATGACGGCGCCTTCAACCGCGCCCACTTCTTCAACCAAAGCCCCGAACTGGCGGCGCTGGTGGCCGACTGGACCGACGAAGCCATCGACCGCCTGCATCGCGGTGGCCACGACATGGTGAAGATCCACGCGGCCTACCACCGCGCCGCGCAGCATCGCGGACAGCCCACGGTGATACTGGCGCAGACCAAAAAAGGCTTCGGCATGGGCGCCGCCGGCCAGGGCAAGATGACGACGCATCAGCAAAAAAAACTGGACGACGAGGCACTGCTGGCGTTCCGCGACCGCTTTGCCCTGCCCATTTCAGATGCCGACTGCCTGGCCCTGAAGTTCTACCGCCCGGCCCAAGACAGTGCCGAACTGCGCCACCTGCAAGCCCGCCGCGCCGCGCTGGGTGGCCACATCCCCCGCCGCCGCACCGAAGCGCCGCGCCTGGCGCCGCCGGCGGTCGAACAGTGGGCCCGCTTCGCACTGGCCGCCGACGGCAAGGAAATGTCGTCCACCATGGCCATCGTGCGCATGCTGACCGGGCTGCTGAAGGACGCCACGGTGGGCTCGCGCATTGTGCCCATCGTGGCAGACGAGGCCCGCACATTCGGCATGGCCAACCTGTTCCGGCAGATCGGCATCTATTCAGCACAAGGGCAGTTGTACGAACCCGAGGACATCGGCTCGGTGCTGTATTACCGCGAAGCGCGCGATGGGCAAATCCTTGAGGAAGGCATTACCGAAGCCGGCGCGATTTCGTCGTGGACGGCGGCCGGCACCAGCTATTCGGTCAATGGCTTGCCGATGTTGCCCTTCTATATCTATTACTCGATGTTCGGCTTCCAGCGCATCGGCGACCTGATCTGGGCCGCCGCCGACCAGCGCACGCGCGGTTTTTTGATCGGCGCCACGTCGGGCCGCACTACGCTGGGCGGCGAAGGCTTGCAGCATCAGGACGGCTCCAGCCACATCATGGCCGCCGCCGTGCCCAACTGCCGCGCCTACGATCCCGCGTATGCGTTTGAAGTGGCCGTTATCGTCGAACACGGCATGCGCCGCATGCTGGATGAGCAGCACGACGAATTCTTCTACCTGACCGTCACCAACGAAAACCTGGCGCAGCCCGACATGCCCGCCGACCCCGCCGTGCGCGTCGGCATCCTGCGCGGCATGTACCGGCTGCGGGCCGCGCGCCGGCAGGCACAGGTCAGGCTGCTTGGCGCCGGGCCCATGCTGCGCGAAGCCGAGATGGCCGCCGACCGGCTGCACGCGGACTACGGCGTGGATGCCGAGGTCTGGAGCGTGACCAGCTTTTCGGAATTGGCGCGCGATGGCCGCCAAGCCGAACGCGCCCGCGTGCTGGGCCTGGAAGCCGCCGCCGACGCGGACTGGGTCCGCACCTGCCTGGGCACCAGCGACGCGCCGGTGGTTGCCGCCACCGACTACGTGCGTGCCGTGCCCGAACAGATCCGCGCCTGGGTGCCCGCCCCATACCGCACGCTGGGCACCGACGGCTTCGGCCGTAGCGACACCCGCGCACAACTGCGCGACTTTTTTGAAGTCAGCGCCGACTGGATCGTGCTGTACGCGCTGGACAGCCTGGGCCGGCAGAAAGACGCCGACGCCTTGCGCCGGCGCCTGAACGCGGGTTCGCGCCAGACGCCGCCCTGGGAGTTATAGAAGCTGAAAGCGGCTGTCGTCGGCCTCGAGTAAATCCGACGGGTTTTTGACCAAACCCGTCGGATCGCTGCACTGCAACAACCAAGCGCCCGCGCTTTCTGGTGAAATACGGGTGTTCCCTAAGCATTTCGCAAAGAAACCGGCGGGCCGCGAGCCCGCCGTTTGTCATCTTCGCTTTTCATCCCGTTTTCTTTCTCAGTTAGTGCCTCAGAGGCCCCGATCCCATGGACGAAACTCTTACCAAACTGGCGTTGGATTACCACGCCTATCCCACCCCCGGCAAAATCTCGGTCGTGCCGACCAAGACGCTGGCCAACCAGGACGACTTGTCCCTGGCCTACTCGCCCGGCGTGGCGGCCGCTTGCATGGCCATCTTCGACCAGGGTGAAGACGCGGCGTCCAAGTACACCTCGCGCGGCAACCTGGTGGGCGTGATCACCAACGGCACCGCCGTGCTGGGCCTGGGCAACATCGGTCCGCTGGCCGCCAAGCCCGTCATGGAAGGCAAGGGCTGCCTGTTCAAGAAGTTTGCCGGCATCGACGTGTTCGACATCGAACTGGCCGAGAACGATCCGGACAAGCTGGTCGACATCATCGCGGCGCTGGAGCCCACGCTGGGCGGCGTCAACCTGGAAGACATCAAGGCGCCCGAGTGCTTCTACATCGAGAAGAAGCTGCGCGAGCGCATGAAGATTCCCGTCTTCCATGACGATCAGCACGGCACCGCCATCATTTCGTCGGCCGCCATCCTGAACGGCCTGAAGGTCGTGGGCAAGGACATCGGCGCGGTCAAGCTGGCTTGCTCGGGCGCGGGCGCTGCCGCCATCGCCTGCCTGGACCTGCTGGTGCACCTGGGCGTCAAGCGCGAGAACATCTATGTGGTGGATTCGCGCGGCGTCATCTGGGATGGCCGCGATGAAAACATGGAAGCCAACAAGAAGCGCTACGCGCAAAAGACCGACGCGCGCACGCTGGCCGACGTGGTCAACGGCGCCGACGTCTTCCTGGGCTGCTCGACGTCCGGCGTGCTGACGGGCGACATGGTCAAGACCATGGCCGACCGTCCGCTGATCCTGGCGCTGGCCAACCCCGAACCGGAAATCCGCCCGGAAGTGGCCAAGGCCGCCCGCCCGGATTGCATCATCGCCACCGGCCGTTCGGACTACCCGAACCAGGTCAACAACGTGCTGTGCTTCCCGTTCATCTTCCGCGGTGCCATGGACGCCGGCGCCTCTCGCATCACGGAAGAAATGAAGCTGGCTTGCGTGAAAGCCATTGCCGAGCTGGCACAAGCCGAGCAGAACGATGAAGTGGCCCGCGCCTACGCCGGCCAGGAACTGTCGTTCGGCCCCGACTACATCATCCCCAAGCCCTTCGACCCGCGCCTGATCTTCCAGATTGCGCCGGCCGTGGCCCAAGCCGCCGCCGATTCCGGCGTGGCTGCCCGCCCCATCGAAGACATCGAAGCCTATCGCCAGAAGCTGATGGGCTTTGTGTACCACTCCGGCCAACTGATGCGTCCGCTGTTCGCCCAGGCCAAGAAGGCGCCCAAGCGCGTCATCTATGCCGACGGTGAAGACGAACGCGTCCTGCGCGCCGTGCAGACCGTGGTTGACGAAAAGCTGGCCCGCCCGATCCTGATCGGCCGTCCGTCGGTCATCGAAATGCGCATCACCAAGGCCGGCCTGCGTCTGGTGGCGGGCGAGGACTTCGAAATCGTCGACCCCGAAGACGACAACCGATTCAACGAAACCTGGAATGCGTACTACCAGCTCAAGGGCCGTGAAGGCGTGACGCCGGCCATCGCCAAGGCGATGATCCGCAAGCACAACACGCTGATCGGCGCGATGCTGCTGCGTCGTGGCGACGCCGACGCGCTGCTGTGCGGCGTGGCCAGCAAGTACGACAACCAGCTCAAGTACGTCGACGAAATCATCGGCAAGAAAGAAGGCCAGACGTACGCCGCGCTGAACGTGCTGATGCTGCCCGACCAGACGCTGTTCGTCACCGACACCCACGTCAACGAAAACCCGTCGGCGGAAGAAGTGGCCAACATCACCATCCAGGCCGCGGACGAAATGCTGCGCTTTGGCGTGGTGCCGAAGATTGCGCTGCTGTCGCATTCGAACTTTGGCAGCCGCGTCACGGAATCGTCCAAGAAGATGGCCGCCGCCAGCAAGCTGGTGCAAGACCGCGCACCCGATCTGGAAGTGGACGGCGAAATGCACGCCGACGCCGCCTTGTCGGAAAAGATCCGTGTGCTGGCCTACCCGGACAGCACGCTCAAGGGTCGCGCCAACCTGCTGGTCATGCCGAACCTGGACACCGGCAACATCACGTACAACATGCTGAAGATGACGGGCAGCAATGGCGTCGCGATGGGTCCGATCCTGCTGGGCGCCGCACGCCCGGTGCACATCCTGACGACCAGCGCCACCGTGCGCCGCATCGTCAACATGACGGCCCTGGCCGTTGTGGACGCACAGCAGGAAGCCGCCGACGCCGCCAAGAAGCGCCGTTGATCGCGCGCGAGTCCTGACGTCAAAGGCGCCCTTCGGGGCGCCTTTTTTCATGGCGTGTTGGCGGCGGCGCCGGCTGATCGCCGCGATGCGTTTTTTTATATCCGCCGCACCGCGCCCCGCCACCGGCCAATGGTAAAACCATGCTTCACCCCTACCCTGGAGACAACATGCTGGCCGATGCGCTATACGCCTGGTTCCATTACCTTGCGATATTTGTACTGGTGGTCGTGCTGACCGCCGAAGCCGTGTTGCTGCGCCCCGATCTGACCGCCGCCAACCTCAAGCGCCTGGTGATCTACGACCGCCTTTACGGCGTCAGCGCCGTCCTGGTGCTGATCACCGGCCTGCTGCGCCTGACGCAAGGCGTGAAGGGCGCGGCGTTCTACATGAGCAGCCCCTGGTTTCACGCGAAGATCACGCTGTTCGTCATCATCGCCCTCTGTTCGATCCCGCCCACGCTGGCGATTTTCCGCTGGGCAAAACAGTCGCGCCAACAGGCGGGCTTCGTGCCCACCCTGCCCGAGATCAAGCGCGTGCGTCGCTGGGTGATGATCGAATCACACCTCTTTATCTTCCTGCCGCTGTTCGCGGTGCTGATGGCGCGTCATATCAGCGTGTAGGCGGGCCGGGTGCGGCGCATGTGCCAGGCGCCGCGCCGCTACTGCGGGCAGCGCGCCCGAGCCGGTGCCGCCGGGGCTTCGTCGCCAACGCTGAAGCTTGCAAACTTGAAGACGCCGACTTCGTCGTTCGTGACGATGCCCACCAAGGTTCCATCAAAGGCCTGCATGACCGACATGCCCTGCGGCACGTCGGCCTGGCCTTCCTTCTTTGCGACTTGCCCGGCAGCCGGGCTGAACACCAGCACGCCGGGAAAGGCTTCCCGCTGCCCATCGACCACACGCCTGATGGTCTTGACCTGCGTGCCCTCGGCGTAGTCAAAGCCGCCGAACCGTGCCCGGCAGGCAAGCTCCGAATCGCTGACGCGCAGCAGATGGCGGTCGGCATCCAGATAGACCCTGGGCTCACTCAACATCAGCCCGAATACCCTGACCGCCACGGGGTCCTTGACTTCAATGCGCCAGCGGTCAGGGTCGGTCGAGCCATCCACGTACACCGTGCCGTTCGAGCCATACAGCACCGAGCCCGCGTGAATGGCCATGCCGTCGACGTTGTTGCCGGCACCCAAGCGGCATTGGTCCAAGGCCTTCATCGTGCCGTCGGGCTGGGTATCGAATTCGATGTCGTGCGTACTGTCGCAGCGCCATCCCAGCACGGTCTGATCGCCCTGGCCTTTCAGGATGATGCTGCGGGGATACCGGCGGATCAGCGCGTACGTTTCTTTTTCGTATTCGGCGTCCAGATAACGGCGCGCCAGTGTGGCTTGCACCCCGAAGATCGGGGTGGGCACGGGAAATTCGGCCGCCACGTACGTTTCCAACTGCCCTTCGTCCTGCAGCTTCAAGCGGGTGCCGGCGGGCATGGCCACACCGCCGACGGTGGCAGCTTGTTCCAGCGTGACATTGCGCGCCGCCTCGGCCCGTTCGCTTTCGCGTTCGATCTGGCCGACGATGACTTGCACCCAGACGAAAAAGGCAAAGGGCACCGCCAACACCACGAACAGGATGGCCGATGTCTTCCAGTATTTGCGGACGGTGCGGCGATGGCCGGCGCTGATGGCCAGCACCAGGGCCCAACCGCCCAGCACGACGCCGGCAAGCATGCCGAACAACAGCAGCAGGTAGAAATTGGCCGATGGCAATGAGACGGGAATCATGGCCAGCATGATATCCGGATATCACCGCGCCCTGGCCGCTGCCACGCGGGCAACAAAAAACCGCCCGAAGGCGGTTTCTTGTCACAGACTTGCCGAAACGGAAAGCGGATTAACGCTTGTCCATCGGGGGCACGTCGCGGGTCACCGAACCCGTGAACAGCTGGCGCGGACGGCCGATCTTGTAATCGGGATCCGACAGCATTTCGTTCCACTGGGCAATCCAGCCCACCGTGCGGGCCAGCGCGAAGATGGCCGTGAACAGCGAGGTCGGGATGCCGATGGCGCGCTGGACGATACCCGAGTAGAAGTCCACGTTCGGGTACAGCTTGCGCTGGACGAAGTACGGATCCGACAGGGCGATGCGTTCCAGTTCCATGGCCAGCTTGAACAGCGGGTCGTTTTCCAGGCCCAGGGCCGAGAGCACTTCCTTGCAGGTTTCCTGCATCAGCTTGGCGCGCGGGTCGTAGTTCTTGTAGACGCGGTGGCCAAAGCCCATCAGGCGCACGCCCGAGTTCTTGTCCTTGACCTTCTCCATGAACTCACCGACCTTGTCGATGCCGCCGTTGGCTTGCAGCTCTTCCAGCATTTGCAGGCAAGCTTCGTTGGCGCCGCCGTGAGCCGGGCCCCACAGGCAAGCCACGCCGGCCGAGATCGCCGCGAACGGGTTGGTGCCCGAAGAACCGCACAGGCGCACGGTCGAGGTCGACGCGTTTTGCTCGTGGTCGGCGTGCAGGATGAATATGCGATCCAGCGCGCGCTCAACAACTTCGTTGACCTTGTAGTCTTCGCACGGCGTGGCGAACATCATGCGCAGGAAGTTGCCCGTGTAGGACAGGTCGTTCTGCGGATAGATGAACGGTTGGCCTTGCGAGTACTTGTACGCCATCGCGACCAGCGTCGGCATCTTGGCGATCAGGCGGATGGCCGAGATGTGACGGTGCTGCGGGTTCGTGATGTCGGTGGAGTCGTGGTAGAACGCGGACAGCGCGCCAACCAGGCCCGTCAGGACGGCCATCGGGTGGGCGTCGCGGCGGAAGCCGCGCAGGAAGAAGTGCAGCTGTTCGTTGACCATCGTGTGATGGGTCACTTGCGAATCAAAGTCCGCCTTCTGTTCCTGGTTCGGCAGTTCGCCGTTCAGGATCAGGTAGCAGATGTCCATGAAGTCGCAATTGACGGCCAATTGCTCGATGGGGTAGCCGCGATACAGCAGTTCGCCCTTGTCGCCGTCGATGTACGTGATACCCGATTCGCAAGCCGCGGTGGACATGAAGCCGGGGTCAAACGTGAACATGCCCGTCTGGCCATACAGCTTGCGGATGTCGATCACATCCGGACCGACCGTGCCCTTGTAGACAGGGAACTCAATGGGTGCGCTGCCATCCGAGAAGGATAGAGTGGCTTTTTTGTCAGACAGGTTCATGTTTATTCCTCTCACATTAATCAGAGTGCGCGCATCTGGCCAATAATGCCCCGAAGCCTGGGGGTATCCAGTTCACCTTCGAGTTCCTTGCGGGCCAGCAGCAGGTCGAGAAGATCGTTGTCTCCCATCTCGAACAGCTGGGTCAATGCGGCCACATCATCATCGGTAAGTTCAGCCTCGTAAGCGTCAAGATACCGAGTGATGATCAAGTCGTTTTCGAGCAGGCCGCGGCGCGCCCGCCAACGCAGACGCGCCCGCTCCAGTTCAGTTAGCCTGCTCATCTTTACACCATAAAAACAAAAGTCTTCACGCTAGATAGACACTAGACCGTACGGCGGACCATCAGTTCCTTGATCTTGCCGATTGCCTTGGTCGGGTTCAGCCCCTTGGGACAGACGTCGACGCAGTTCATGATGGTGTGGCAACGGAACAAGCGGTACGGATCTTCCAGGTTGTCCAGACGCTCGCCGGTGGCTTCGTCGCGGCTGTCCGCGATGAAACGGTAGGCTTGCAGCAGGCCGGCCGGGCCGACGAACTTGTCCGGGTTCCACCAGAACGACGGGCAGGACGTGGAACAGCACGCGCACAGAATGCACTCGTACAGGCCGTCCAGTTCTTCGCGTGCCTCGGGCGATTGCAGGCGCTCTTTTTCGGGCGGCGGCGCATCGTTGATGAGGTACGGACGAATCGAGTGGTACTGGTTGAAGAAGTGCGTCATGTCCACGATCAGGTCGCGGATGACGGGCAAGCCCGGCAGCGGACGCAGAACGATGGGTTCCTTCAATTCACGCAGGTTCGTCGTGCAGGCCAGGCCGTTCTTGCCGTTGATGTTCATGGCGTCCGAACCGCACACGCCTTCACGGCACGAGCGGCGCAGGGCCAGGCTGTCATCGACGTCGTTCTTGATGCGCACCAGCGCATCAAGCAGCATCTTGTCGGTGGGCTGGAGTTCAACGTCCAGCTTTTGCATGTAGGGGCGCTCGTCCTTGTCCGGATCGTAGCGGTAGATTTCGAACTTGACGATTCTCTTGGTGCTCATAATGGGCTCTATCCGGACTTAGAAGGTACGCGCCTTGGGCGGGAAGGACTCAACGGTGAGCGGCTTCATCTGCACGGGCTTGTAATCCAGGCGGCTGCCTTCGGAATACCACAGCGTGTGCTTCAGCCAGTTCTCGTCGTCGCGCGTCGGGTGGTCGTCCAGCGCGTGAGCGCCACGGCTTTCCGTACGGGCAGCAGCCGACTTGATCGTGGCGCGGGCCACTTCGGTCATGTTGGCCAGTTCCAGCGCTTCGACGCGCGCGGTGTTGAACACCTTGGACTTGTCCTTGAAGTAGATGCTGTCGGCTTGCTTGGCCAGATCTTCGATCTGGGTCACGCCTTCGTTCAGCAGTTCCAGCGTGCGGAACACGCCGCAGTGGCGCTGCATCGAGAAGCGGATGGCGTTGCCGATGTCTTGCGTCTTTTCGCCCGACGTACGCGATTCCAGCTTGTTCACGCGGTCCAGCGAGAAGTCCACGGCTTCCTTCGGCAGATCCTGGTGCGCGCGCTGGCGCTCGGGATGCGAATTGACGATGTGGTTGCCGGTGGCGCGACCGAAAACGATCAGGTCCAGCAGCGAGTTCGTGCCCAGGCGGTTGGCGCCGTGCACGGACACCGCGGCGCATTCGCCGATGGCGTACAGGCCGTTGACGACCTTGTTCTCGCCGTTTTCGCGCGACAGCACCTGGCCGTGGTAGTTGGCCGGAATGCCGCCCATCTGGTAGTGGATGGTCGGGACGACGGGGATCGGTTCCTTGATCGGGTCGACGTTGCCGAACTTGATGGCAATTTCGCGGATCGAGGGCAGGCGCTTGTTGATGACGTCGGCGCCCAGGTGGTCAAGCTTCAGGACGACGTAGCTGCCGTCCGGACCGCAACCGCGGCCTTCCTTGATTTCCTGGTCCATCGAGCGCGACACGAAGTCGCGCGGGGCCAAGTCTTTCAGCGTGGGCGCATAGCGCTCCATGAAGCGTTCGCCATCCTTGTTCAACAGGATGCCGCCTTCGCCACGCACGCCTTCCGTGATCAGCACGCCCGCGCCGGCCACGCCGGTGGGGTGAAACTGCCAGAATTCCATGTCTTGCAGCGGGATGCCCGCGCGCGCTGCCATGCCCAGGCCGTCACCGGTGTTGATGAAGGCGTTGGTGGAAGCAGCCCAGATACGGCCGGCGCCGCCGGTGGCCAGCACCGTGGTCTTGGCTTCGAGGATGTAGATTTCGCCCGTTTCCATTTCCAGGGCGGTCACGCCCACGACGTCACCGGCTTCGTTGCGCAACAGGTCCAGCGCCATCCATTCGACGAAGAACTGGGTGCGCGCGGCAACGTTGCGCTGGTAGAGCGTGTGCAACAGCGCGTGGCCGGTACGGTCGGCGGCGGCACAGGCGCGCTGCACCGGCTTTTCACCGAAGTTGGCGGTGTGGCCGCCGAACGGACGCTGGTAGATCGTGCCGTCGGGGTTGCGGTCGAACGGCATGCCGAAGTGTTCGAGCTCGTACACGGCGTTCGGCGCTTCACGGCACATGAATTCGATGGCGTCCTGGTCGCCCAGCCAATCCGACCCCTTGACGGTGTCGTACATGTGCCAGTACCAGTTGTCTTCGCTCATGTTGCCCAGCGAGGCGCTCACGCCGCCTTGTGCGGCAACGGTGTGCGAACGCGTGGGGAACACTTTGGACAGCACTGCAACGGACAGCCCCGCTTGGGACAGTTGCAGCGAACAACGCATGCCGGCTCCACCGGCGCCAACGACCACCACATCAAACTGGCGGCGCGGCAAGGATTTCATGACAGAGACCACGGCTTAAATGCTCCAGAGGATTTGCGCGAAGTAAACGACCGTACCGATCAGCCAGAGGATCGTCAGCACTTGCAGCAGCAAGCGCAAGCCCACCGGCTTGACGTAGTCCATCCAGATGTCGCGCACGCCAATCCAGGCATGCCAGGCCAACGCAATGAATGCAAGGGAGGCCAGGATCTGGCCAACCGGAATGAATCCCACGTAGAAGTTGAACAGCTTGACCCAGTGTTCATACGTGAAGGCGGGCATCATCAAGATGCCAACGAGCAGCACCAGCGTATACACGGCCATGATGACGGCGGTGATGCGCTGGATGATGAAATCCATGACGCCATAGTGCGCGCCGACGACCAGGCGCTTGGGTCCGTAGTTTTTAGCGGCGGCCATTTACAGCACTCCGAACAGTTTGAGACCGAACACCAGCGTCAGCGCCAGGCTGACACCGAAGACCACGCCGGCGCTTTTCTTGGCCGACAGCTTGTCGATGCCGATGTGCAGGTCCAGCAGCAGGTAGCGGATGCCGGCACAGAAGTGGTGCAGGTAGCCCCAGACAAGAACCAGGAAGACAAGCTTGACGATCGGGTTGGTCGCGATGGAGGCGATCCAGGCGAACGATTGCGGTGCGGCCACGCTTGCTGCGAACAGCGGCACGATGACCAAGGGCAAACAGAGGAACAGCAAAATGCCGCTGATGCGGTGCAGGATGGACAGCTTGCCGGCCAGGGGCAGGCGATAGGAGAACGCAACTTGGGCAAGCCCAATATTGCGAAACTGCGGACGTGGCTTGGCAGCGGTGTCGGACATGACGGCCTCGGTGTTTCGGAACTAGGGAATCGTGACGGCGAAATTGCCGTGGCCCTTTCGGGCAAACACGCTATTTTCGCCCAGAGATTGGGTTGGTATCAAATCGTAGTGTAAAAGCTCATCAATTCAGACTATTGCGGTAGTGGTATCGATCGGTCAAGTACAAACCCCGGCGAATTTCCATGGGGCGGTCACCATAGGTGTAAGACACCCGGTCTACCTGCAACAACGGCGTGCCGGCCGGAACATTAAGCAGGGGACAGACTTCGGCCGGCGCAATCACTGCGCGCAGCTTTTCGTCCGCGCGCACCATGCTGACGCCGAATTCGGATTCAAACAGGCCATAGAGCGGCGCCTTGTTGGCAGTTAAGAGCTCTAGGGTAAGGCCACGAAAAATGGAGCCGGGCAGCCAGATGTCGTCCACAACGGTCGGCGTCTGCCCCATGGACAGCAGGCGGCGGATCATCACAACGGTTTCGCCGGCGCGCAAGTCCAGCGCACGGGCGACTTCGGCGGGTGCGCGCACGCGGCGGCATTCCAGGATGCGGCTTTCGGCGCGGCCGGCTTCGCTTTCATCGTCGGCGGCCAGCCGCAGGAAGCGATAGCGCACGCGGGCTTCATGGTGGGTGGCAACAAAGGTGCCCTTGCCCTGGCGGCGCAGCAGCATGTGCTCGGCGGCCAACTCGTCAACCGCCTTGCGCACCGTGCCCTGGCTGACCTGAAAACGGGCAGCCAGATCGATTTCGCTGGGGATGAGTTCACCGGGCTTCCATTCGCCGCGTTCAAGGCTTTGGACAAGCAGATCCTTGATCTGGCGATAGAGCGGACTGAAAGCGGCCCCCTCGCCCGTTGAACGGGCGGCGCGATTGCGTAAGGAGGTTTCGGGCCGGGGCTCTGCCATGGATCTTCTTGAAAGTGTCATGTTCATCCGGATGATGGGAGGGCGGCGCAAAACGGGTGCGGACCCACATCCAAAAATGCGCTGCCAGGGGTATGAAGAAACGGCCTGTAGCGCATTCGAATAAACGCTCTATTGTGGCATATCGGCCCGGACGCTGTCCAACGTCTTATGTCTTATATAAGATAGAAGAGCGTTTGACGGACCCCTGAAATCGTTCTAGGATTCACGGCTGTCAGGGCCCCGCGCCGGCAGGTTCGTGCGCGCCGTTTTTGATGCCCCAACGATTACACTGATTGGTGAGATTTTTCTCGCCAAACCATTACGGAGAACGTCCATGTCCAAGCCTGCCTTGCGTGTCGCCGTCACCGGCGCCGCCGGCCAAATCGGTTACGCACTGCTATTCCGCATCGCCTCCGGCGAAATGCTGGGTAAAGATCAACCCGTCATCCTGCAACTGCTGGAAATCCCCGACGAGAAAGCGCAAAAGGCCCTGAAGGGCGTCATCATGGAATTGGATGACTGCGCCTTCCCGCTGCTGCAGGAAGTGACCGCCCACAGCGATCCGCGCACCGCCTTCAAGGATGCCGACGTGGCCCTGCTGGTTGGCGCCCGTCCGCGCGGCCCTGGCATGGAACGCAAGGACCTGCTGTCGGTCAACGCCCAGATCTTCACGGCGCAAGGCAAGGCCCTGAACGATGTGGCCAGCCGCAACGTCAAGGTCCTGGTGGTCGGCAACCCGGCCAACACCAACGCCTACATTGCCATGAAGTCGGCGCCGGACCTGCCGGCAAAGAACTTCACCGCCATGCTGCGCCTGGACCACAACCGCGCCCTGTCGCAGTTGTCGGCCAAGTCGGGCAAGCCGGTTGCCGACATCGAAAACCTGATCGTCTGGGGCAACCACTCGCCCACGATGTACCCCGACTTCCGTTTCGCCACCGTCGGCGGCGAATCGCTGACCAAGCTCATCAACGATGACGCCTGGAACCGCGACACGTTCATCCCCACCGTGGGCAAGCGTGGCGCCGCCATCATCGAAGCCCGTGGCCTGTCCTCGGCCGCTTCGGCCGCCAACGCCGCCATCGACCACGTGCGTGACTGGGTCCTGGGCAGCAACGGCAAGTGGGTCACGATGGGCGTTCCGTCGGATGGCTCGTATGGCATTCCGGAAGGCATCATCTACGGCGTTCCGGTCACGACCGAAAACGGCGAATACAAGCGTGTCGAAGGCCTGGAAATCGACGCCTTCTCGCGCGAGCGCCTGGACTTCACGCTGAAAGAGCTGCTGGAAGAGCGCGACGGCGTCAAGGACCTGCTGAAGTAAGCAGCGCTTGAATCAGAATTGGGGCCGGT